>JBDSPX010000121.1:0-26535 GCA_039930065.1 Dokdonella sp. | reverse complement strand
GGCTCCAACGATGCTGGTTTGCGCCCAAACCATCACTCGACTTCTGCTTGAGCCATCGTGCGACGGGTCGAAGGACGCTCCGCGCTGCAATTTGACTGAATGGCCGGACTGCCTTTGAAGCACCTTGGGCGGAAGGGTAGCTAGCGCGTGAGCGGACAGATACCGGGATAACAGGCATCCCGTCGTTTCCGGCTGGCGTCTCCAGGAAAGACGTCCTTTACTACGGAATGTTTCTGTCTGCGAAATTGGATTCGTATAGTAGGGTCTGGACGTCGCTGTCCTGTCCCGCGGAAAACTCGAAGCCGAGATCTTCCGGCCCATCGCGAACACAGCACGCGTCCAGCGCGACCACGGTTTCCTGATCAAAAATAAAATAGATCCGGCACGGTTGTGGGGCATCGCCCGACCAACGCGCAGGCCGCGCTAGACAGGCGCCTCCTTGCGAAAGATCGCGTACCTCGCTAAGCCAGCCTTGGCCGTCGCGCGTGATCAAGGCCGCCGAAAAAATCGGCAGACGTGGAAAGCGACGCTTTTCGTCCGAGCTCATCGAGCGAACGATAGCCGCCTCACGCATCGAGGCGCAAGCACGGGCTCAGCTGCCATGCCGAAGCACCTGCATCGGTGGTGTGCGCGCGATGCGTCGTGTGCCCGCGAGGCCGGCGAGCATCACCACGACGGCCGATACCAGCGCAATTGCCGCGAGTTGCAGTAATGGCGGCCAGTAGTCGGGCATGCGGAACACCGTGCGTGCGAGGGCGATACCGGTAGCGGCGGCGCCGCCCGCTGCCACGAGTCCCGCGAGCAGACCCAAGGCGGCGAATTCGCCAAGGACGGCCGCCGTCAATTGGCCGCTGTTTGCACCGAGCGTGCGCAGGAGTGCGATCTCGAAGCGGCGTTCGTCCGCCGTCGCGGCGAGTGCGGCGAGCAGAACCAGGATGCCTGCCGCGAGGCTGAATGCGAGTACCCAGGTTACAGCCGATGACACTCGACCAATGATGTCGCGGACGCGATCGAGAATTGAATTCACATCGATCAGCGAAAGATTCGGCATCTCGCGGGACAGCGCTGAAAGGTTGGTTGCGGAAGGCGCGTGAAAGCTCGAAATGAAACTGTGCGGCAGATTCTCCCCGTGGGCCGGATCGAGCATCAGGAAGAACTTGACCCGGAACGAATCCCAATCAACCTCGCGTACGCTGCTGATGTTGGCTGTGATTTCCTGATCGCCGAAGCGCAGCGTCATCGTATCGCCGAGCGCGAGGTGAAACATGTCCATCCAGCTTGTATCGACCGAAAGTTGCGCAGCGCTGGCATCAGCGCTTGGCCAACTTCCCAGTGAAATGCGATTGGAGGGTGGTAGATCCTTGCTCCAGGAAACGCGCACTTCACCCTCGATCCAGTTGCTCGCGCGCGCCTCATCTGCGTAGTCGGCGACGCGCAGGGGTTTGCCGTTGATCGCGACAAGTTTGCCAGCGGCCAATGGCAGCAGACTCGTATTGTTGGCGCCGAGTGCCTGCAGCCGCTGTTCGAAAGCCGGACGCTGCTCGGGCTGCAGGTTGAGGGCGAAGTAGTTCGGTGTATCGGCAGGCAGGTCGGCGCGCCAGCGATCGAGCAGCGAAGGCCCGACCACAGCAAGAAGGTCGAGCGCGGTCAGGCTCAAGGCCAGTGCACCGACCTGGATCAGGGTCAGTGCGCGTCGCCGGTTGAGGTTGGCCAGTCCGAAGCGCAAGGCGCCCGGCATTTTTCGCGAAATGCTGCGCAAGGCCTTGAGTAGAAGCAAGGTCACGATCAGTGTGGCGAGGGCTACGCCCGCGAGTCCGCCCGCGAGTATTCCCGCGAGCTTCGATGAGCCGCTTTCAAGCAGGATCAGCAATCCGCCCACGACCAACGGCAGCAGGTAGAGCGCGTCGAAGCGGCGCAATCGTGTCTGCATATCCCGGCGGAAAACGCGCATCGGTTCGACATCACGCAAGCGCAACAGCGGCGGCAGGGCAAAGCCGAACAGAACGGTGAGTCCGATCAGATAGGCCGACAGGGCTGGAGCCAATGGAAGGCTCGGCGTCGAACCGCCGAGCAGTTCGCTGGCAAAGGCAAAGGCTATCTGTTGCAAGCCGAGACCAAGCAGTGCACCGAACGCGCAGGCGGGTAAGGCGAGCAGAACAAGTTCGAGCGTCAGAGCGAGCACAATCTCGCGCCGACTGGCGCCAAGGCAGCGCAACACGGCAACCTCTTCGGTCTTGCGTCGGGCGAATCGTTGCGCGGCCAATGCCACCGCAATGCCCGCCAGTAGCGCTGCCAACAGGGCCGCCAGGCGCAGGAAATTTTCACCGCGTTCGAAAGCGTTGCGCAGGTTGGCTTGCGCATCCGCGACTGTGGTCAGCTTTGCGCTCGGTGAAAGGTTGGGCTTTGCCCAGGCGCTGAATCGCTCGACCGCATCACTGTCGCCGGCAACCAGAATCCGATACGTTGCCCGACTGCCGATGCCGAGCAATCCGCTAGTCTCTGCATCGCCGAGATTCATCAACAAAGTCGGCGCAAATTGAAACACCGAACCACCCGGCGCACTGACGATTTCACCGCCAATGCGCAAATCACGCCCACCGAGTTGCACGTGGTCGCCAACGGCACGGTGCAAGGCATTGAGCACGCCACGATCGGCGAAGACCTCGCCGGATGCCGGCGCAGAAACAATCTGCTTGGGTCCTGCGCCGTTGTCGACGATGAGTTTGCCGCGCAACGGGAATGAATCATCAACCGCACGCACTTCACTGAACTGACTGTTCTCGTCCGCAAACACGACGCTGGAAAACTCGATGCTGCGGCTGCTGGCAAGTCCAAGTTGCTTTGCTTTTGCCGCGAAAGTATCGGGCAGGGGCGCGCGTCGCGCGCTGATGCCGAGATCAGCGCCGAGCAGTTCCGCGGCCGAGGCAAGGATGGCGCTTTCCACACGTGACGCCAGCGTGCCGACGGCAGTTAGCGCGGCGACTGCCAAAATCAGTGCGGCCGCCAAAGTCGCCAGCTCGCCATGGCGAAACTCGCGGCGCAGGCTGCGCGCGGCGAAGACCAGCGGCTTCATGCGTCTGTCTCGACGCGACCATCACGCAGACGCAAGATCCGTGCGCATCGCGAGGCCAAGGTCGGATCATGACTAACCAGGACCAAGGTCGTTGCATGTTCGCTGTTGAGTGCAAACAACAAATCGCTGACAGCTGAGCCGGTGCGTTGATCGAGGTTGCCGGTGGGTTCGTCGGCGAACAGGAGTTTTGGCCCATGCACAAAAGCGCGGGCCAGGGCGACGCGCTGTTGCTCGCCGCCAGATAGTTGGTGGGGATAGTGATGCAGACGTTTTCCGAGCCCGACATCGGCAAGCACGCGAATTGCACGCTCGCGCGCGTCGTCGCGACCTTCGAGCTCCAGCGGCAGCATGACGTTTTCCTCGGCATTCAGCGCAGGCAACAGATGAAACGACTGGAATACAAAGCCCACCAGGCGCCGCCGCACGCGCGCACGCGCCTCTTCATCAAGTTGGTGCAAAGCTTCGCCGGCAAGCATCACACTGCCCGAGCTCGGGCTGTCGAGACCGGCTAGCAAGCCGAGCAGGGTGGTCTTGCCGGATCCTGATGCGCCGACAATAGCCAGACTGGCTCCGCGTTCGACACTGAGGCTGACCTCGTCGAGGATCACCAGCCGACCATCGGGTCCATCCACGGCTTTGCTAAGCTTCTCGGCACTGAGAACTGTTGTGGAATCGATCGTCATGTCGCGCATCCTGTGTTTGTTCCTGTTGCTGGCCGTGCAATCTTCATCGTTGTGGGCAAAAGAGCCGCTGCGTCCGATTCTGGTGCTCGGTGATTCGTTGTCAGCGGCTTATGGGATCCCGGCGGATTCCGGTTGGGTCACTCTGTTGCGCAATCGCCTCAAGGTTTCCACCCCAGCCCGCGATGTTGTGAATGCCTCGATCAGTGGCGAGACCACCGCGGGCGGTCTCGCCCGCGTGGAAAAGCTGTTGTCTGATCACAAGCCCGCGCTGGTACTCATCGAACTGGGTGCGAACGATGCGTTGCGCGGTTTGCCATTGAGCACACCCACTGAAAATCTCTCTCGCATTATCTCGTTGGCAACGGATTCGGGCGCCAAGGTGTTGTTGATCGGCATCGAAATACCGATCAACTACGGACCCCAGTACCGCGATGGACTACGTCTCATGTATCGGGATCTTGCGGCGAAATTCAACGTGCCATTGGTCCCGTTTCTGCTTGAGGGCGTTGCCCTCGACGAAAGCTTGATGCAAGCGGATGGTTTGCATCCGACCGCAGCGGGTCAACCGCGAGTGCTTGAGAACGTGCTGCCCGCACTGGAAAAGGTATTGCTAACGCACGACGTCGGGAATAGGAAATAGGGCTTCTCTAGCACCTGCAGGAGCGGCTTCAGCCGCGATGCGTTTTCTTCGAGGGCTGAAACGCATCGCGGCTAAAGCCGCTTCCCACAACGTCAAACGCGCGGAAAACCGAATCCCGAATCCCGAATCCCGATGCTCAGCGATTGGGTGTTTCACGCACGGGCCGCTTGGCCAATTTTCGCTGCAGGGTTCGACGATGCAGACCGAGCCGGCGTGCGGCTTCCGAGATATTGCCATCGCACTCGTTGAGCACGCGCTGGATGTGTTCCCACTCCAGGCGCTTCAACGGCGGGGGCGCATCGGGCAATCGTTCGACGCTTGCCGTAGCTGCATTGCTGGTGCCGAGCAAGGCTTGAACGACTTGGTCAGCATCGACCGGTTTCGCCAGATAGTCGTGGGCGCCGCGTTTGATTGCCTCGACCGCCGTGGCGATCGAGGCATACCCGGTCAACAGCAGGATGCGTGCAGCGGGCCGTATAGCGGTCAGGCGCGGGATCAGGGCGAGACCACTTTCGCCGCCGAGTTTCAGATCAAGCACGATGTAGCGGGGTTGGAAATCAGCGCAGCGGGCCAGCGCGGTGCTGCCGTCACTGGCTGTAGCGATTTCAAATCCGCGCGTGGTCAGAGCTCGACCCAGAACATGGACAAAGATCTCATCGTCATCGACGAGCAACACACGACCAGTGGTTTCAACGTTCATGGAGGGGATTGTCCAGCGTAGAGAGTGGAAGACGCAAACGCTGTCGCGTACCGCCGCTTTCTGCGGCCTCGGCGTCCAACGTGCCACCGAAGCGTTCTGCCGTCGCATTGGCCAAGGCGAGGCCGAGCCCCAAACCATCACGCTTGGTAGTCTCGAAGCGCATTCCGGACGACTTCTGAATACCGACAAGCATCCCTTTGCCAAAATCGCGCACATCGAGTACGAGCGCGCCATCACTGCGCTGAACGTGAAGATCCACGCGCTCGCTGGCATTCGTCAGAGAAGCGTCGGCAGCATTGATCAGGAGATTGACGATGGCATGGTGCAGCGCCGGAACCACCGCGATCCGATGCGCGCCAACGTCTTCGTCAACGTGACATTCGAGTTCAATTTCCGGGCGCAGAAGACAGAAGGCGTCGCGACTCGAATCGCACAACTGGGCCACGCTCATCCATTCGCAAACACCGGCGAGTTGGTTGCTGCCGACCTTGACCAGATCTCGCAGGATGTCACGACAACGGTCGGCCTGGCCGATCAGAAGCGTGATGTCAGCATGCAAATTTGCGTTCGTCTGGTGTTCGCGGCCAAGCTCCCCGAGCAGGGTGCGCATGGTCGACAATGGCGTGTTCAGCTCGTGCGCGGTGCTCGCCGATTGCGTCGCGATGGCTAGAATGCCCTCATCACGCAAGGCGCGCTCGCGTTCCAGCTCGGCCTCGGCTTGTTGGCCACGGAGTGCTCGCGCCAGCCGGGCGATGAAGAATCCGAGCATGCCGGCGGTTATCGCGAAACTGATCGCCATGCCGGTGAGATGCAAGTTGAAGCCGCCGGATGATCCGTTGTCGCCGACCTCTGGGAGAGGAACATGAAAGCGCATCAGTAAAAGATACGTGCACACTGAAAGCACCGCGACGATGGCAACCGATCGCAGCGGAAGTGCGGTTGCAGCCAAGGTGATCGGCATCACCAGTAGCGATATGAATGGATTGCTCGCACCGCCTGTGAGATAGAGGAGGTAGCCGAGCACGAGCGTGTCGATTGCGATGTGCGCGACGGGTTCCCATGCTCGAATAGCCCTGCGCTCACGCAGTCGCCAAAACACGAGGGCACTGAACAAAGCGAGGACGCCGATGCCGATCTGCAGCGAGGCGATCGGAATCCGAAGACCGAGACCGTATGCAACAAAGGCGACGGTCAGAGTCTGACCGGCAATTGCGCACAATCGCAACCACGCGAGGGTGGAAACAAGTTGTCTCGGCCCATGCGGCCATGTTCGCCCCACGTGATGAACCAAAATCCGCTCCGCGCCCGACCCGTGAAGTTCAGCATATCAGGGCGTTGTTCGCTAGAAGGCTGCGATGCCGAGAACCACCCCCAGAATGACCAAAACAAGCAGCACCAAAAAGATGCCGAAGATGATCTTGGCAATACCCGCACTCGCGCCGGAAATTCCGGTGAATCCAAGAGCGCCTGCAATCAGCGAAATAATTCCAAAAATAATGGCTAGCTTGAGCATGGGGCAATCCTCGTTTGGGTTGATTGGGCGCGCAAAGAGTTCAAGAAAAGGAAACGACCAAGGCTCAGTCGCTTGCCTGTTTCATCTTCTTCATTGCACACATGTCGTTGTGATCCCGGGTCACCTTCGGCAGGTGTCGCCGCGCAATCTCTCGAACGGCCACATCATCGGAATTCTCTACCGCGTCCTGAAATGCATGCAGGATTCGATCCTCAAATTCCTCAAGTTGCACGATGTAGGCGGTCTCTTCGTGCTGGGCAAGCGCGGCGCGCAGTTCGGCGTACCTCGTGCGGATGTAGCCGCTCATGGTGCCTGAATGCGAAGGTTGTGCGCCTCGGGATACGACCATGTCAGAAAGATCGGTCGCGACCGCCGCCTTGGTCCGTGCCATACGCTGAAAGACGCCCGCCAGATCGGCGTGGACATGCTCGGATGCCTCCTCGTAGAAGGACTTTCCGTCATTCAAAACTTCAATCAATTCATTGAGGGTCGCTGTCTCGGGCAACGCAGTTTGATTTTGTACAGGCATGATGATTTTCCTCTTGAGCAGGCGGTATCGGTGAGCGAATGCCTGTCTTTGCCGGAATCATCATCCTGCCATGGGGAGTTTACTTTTTGGCGTTTTGCCGGCAGTCATTCATGCGGCGGTCGACAAATCGATTCAATTTATTCAGCATCGGATGTCTGCGTCAGCAAAGACGGCGAGATCCCTAACGCACTTGGAGCCCTTAGGAACCTGGCCAAGGACGCACAATGCGATCTGCGGGCGATCAGCGCGGCATCAAAAGGGCCTGAACGCCTCACAGATTTTGCCGCACTTCTTGCTCGCCTTCGGTTTGTTTTCATTCAGTTCGCGGGCACCCAGCGCCGCAGCAGATAGGTCATCAACAAGGCAACGCAAGCGGCGATCAATGCCGAAGCGGCCACATCCGAAAGAAAGTGTTTGCCCATGTCGAGGCGGGCGCTGATGGCAAATAGCGGCAACGCAAGCAGCACAATTCGTTGCCAACCACGCGGCGCCGCCGCGGCAAGTGGCAGGAACAGGCCGAAGTAAAACGAACTGTGGCCAGATGGAAACGAGCCACCTCCCGCAAACCACTGCACAGACCAATCTCCAGATGCCAACAATTCAAGCGGGCGCATCCGGCCAAAACTACTCTTTCCCAGCATCATCAGACCAATGGTCATCGCCTGCACGAGACCAGCGGTGAACACCGAGATGGCGACGCGATGCGAGAGTCGCTTCCGCGCGGCGAGGAAGAGCGCAAGCATGCCGATCAGCAAAAAAACGCTCGAAGCCAGCCAATATGAAACATGCATCCCGAAGGTCGTATCGAGAACCTTCAGGCCATCGACAAAAAACGGCAGATCTTTATAAGCGCTCCCATCGATCGCCAGGACCAGCGGCACGTCGACTACCAAAAGACCAGCGATCATCAAAGTCGCAGCAATCAGGGCGGCGGCGCAGAGAAAACGTTTGCTCATGGTTGCTCCTGAGGCATTCGATGGATCGCCTTGCCGCCGTTTCATGGCCGGAGGCTCGGGCAAAGCTTTATGGCATCATAGCGTGCTGTTTTTCCAGTTCAACGAGCCCATGCATGCCCAGTAGCGAGCCGCGCGGACCGCGTCAGATTGCCCGAGCCATGATCTGGTCATTCAAGGGTTTGCGCGCCGCGTGGACACACGAGGCCTCATTCCGGCTCGAAACCTACCTGAGCATGATTTTTTTTCCCGTCGGCCTTTGGATCGGGCAGGGCGCTGTCGAAAAGGCGCTCCTCTGTGGCAGCCTGTTGCTCGTGCTTTCGATCGAGCTGCTCAACTCGGCGATCGAGGCCGTGGTTGACAAGGTCAGCCCTGAGTTCCACGAGCTCGCCGGGCGCGCGAAGGATATGGGCTCGGCAGCGGTGTTTGTGCTGATGGTAAACGTGACGTTGTGCTGGGGGCTCGTGCTCTGGCAGCGATTCTCCTGAATGATGGCAGCTATTGAATGTTGGAACTGATTGCCGAGCCCCACTTCTGGGTTGCCCTGTTTACATTGGCCACGCTTGAGATCGTTCTCGGCGTCGACAATCTCGTATTCGTTTCGATCGCGGTCAGTCGACTGGCCCCGGCCCAACGTCCACTCGCACGCAAGGTTGGTCTTGGTCTTGCCTGTCTGACGCGTATCGGCCTGCTGCTCGTTCTTTCGTTTCTAGCGGGACTCGACGACGATCGACTCGCGCTCTTTCATTTCGGCGATCAAACCATTTCCCTGCGTGACCTGATCCTGATTGGCGGCGGCCTGTTCCTGCTCGTCAAGGCAGTTCTGGAGATTCATCAAGAGCTCGAAGGTGCGCGTGGCGACAACGCGGAAGGTCGTTTGTTTGCATCGTTTGTTTATGTGATCGTGCAGATCGCGATCATCGATATTGTGTTCTCGCTCGATTCGGTGATTACCGCGATTGGCATGGTCAACGAAATTCTTGTCATGGTTGCGGCGATCATTCTCGCGGTGGCGGTGATGATCTTTGCCTCGAATCCTGTCGGTGATTTCATCGACCGGCATCCGACTCTGCGCATGCTCGCTCTGGCATTCCTGATCCTGGTCGGCGTGGTCTTGATTGCCGACGGTTTTCAGTTCCACATTCCGCGCGGGTATGTTTATTTCGCCATGGGTTTTTCGATCGCTGTCGAGGCCCTTAATCTGTGGGCGAGAAGACGTGCCGGCGCGGGCTGATCGCCTCCATCGCGCTACCGCGTAGAATGGCGCGCCACCATTGCATTCTGGAATTACCCACGTGACTGACGAGATTCAAGTTCCTGCGCTGTACCTGAAGCGCGGCGAAGACACGCGATTGCGTGCCGGCCATCTATGGGTTTTTTCCAATGAGGTCGATGTGCTGCGCTCGCCACTCTCGGATTTCACGCCCGGACAGGTTTGCGCGATCGTCGACAGCCGCGACAAGCCGATTGGTGTCGGCTACGTCAATCCGAATTCGCTGATCTGCGCGCGTCTGGTCAGTCGCGGCATTGATCATGCGCTCGACAAATCCTTGCTCGTACACAAGCTCAATGTGGCACTGGCCTTGCGCGAGAAGATTTATCCGGAGCCCTACTACCGACTGGTGTTCGGCGAATCGGATGGTCTGCCCGGCCTGACCGTCGACCGCTTCGGCGATGTCATCGTCGCGCAAACCACGACGGCGGGCATGGAGCAACTCAAGGATGCAATCACCGAGGCCATCGTCAAGGTGATCAAGCCACGTCAGCTCTGGTGGAAAAATGACGCCTCGATCCGAACGATGGAGAGCCTGCCCGAATACGCCGAGCTCGGCGTCGGCGAGCCATCCAATGAGCCGATGATCGTGCGCGAAGCCGGCCTTGAATTCGAGTGTGACCCGATCGGTGGCCAGAAGACCGGCTGGTTCTACGATCAGCGCGGCAATCGCGATTATCTGGAACATCTGGTCAAGGGCAAACGCGTGCTCGACATGTTCAGCTACCTCGGTGGCTGGGGTCTGCGCGCGGCCGCCTATGGTGCGAGCGAGGTGGTCTGTGTCGATTCCTCACAGCCCGCGGTTGATGCGATCACGCGCAACATCGCGCGCAATGGATTCGCCGATCGGGTCACCGCTGTGCGTGCCGATGCTTTCGACTATCTGAAAGCCTTGCGTGAAAAACGTGAGCATTTCGATGTGGTCATTCTCGATCCGCCGGCCTTCGTCAAACGCAAGAAGGATCTTTCGGAGGGGCGCGTCGCCTATCGACGACTCAATGAACTTGGCATGCAGGTGCTCGCGCGCGATGGCATCCTGATCACGTGTTCGTGCTCGTATCACATGCCGCGAAGTGTCTTGCTCGATGGTGTGCAGCACGCCGCGCGCCACCTTGATCGGCAGGCACAATTGCTCTGGAATCTTCAACAAGGCGCGGACCATCCGATCCATCCGGCCATTGCCGAAACCGAATACCTCAAGGGCTTTATCCTTCGCGTATTGCCCGCCTGATCCGACCGGCGCTGGCATAATCCGGCGCTGAGCAGACGACCCTCATCTGAAGCGATTCCATGCACTATTTCGTAGACATCGATCCCATTGCGTTCTCGATCGGCCCATTGGCCGTGCACTGGTACGGCATCATGTATCTGATTGCATTTGGCGCATTCTGGTTGCTTGGCGAACGCCGCCGACGCCTTGGACGGCTGCCGGTGGGGCCGACTGCATTTTCCGATTTGGCGTTCTACGGAATGATCGGTGTCATCGTTGGCGGTCGCGTTGGTTACATGCTGTTTTACGGAACGGCCGATTTGATTGCGAATCCGTTGTCGCTATTCAAGATCTGGGAAGGCGGCATGTCTTTCCACGGGGGCTTGCTCGGCGTCGTGGTGGCGATGTGGCTATGGTCGCGGCGCAATGGTTTGCACTTCTTTGACGTAACCGACTTCATCGCGCCGTTGGTGCCGATCGGACTCGGCATGGGACGCCTTGGAAATTTCATTGGCGGCGAGTTGTGGGGACGTCACACCGATGTGTCCTGGGGCATGATTTTCCCACGCGCGATTGAAACGGCGGGGCATTCGATCGACCAGCTCAAGGTGATGGCGGCAGCGGGTCAACTCGACAATGAGGTACGTCATCCATCGCAGCTTTATCAGATGGCGCTCGAAGGGTTCACGCTGTTCTGTGTGCTCTATATCGTTTCGATGAAGCCGCGGCCGCGGTATCTGATTTCAGGTTTGTTCGCCTTGCTCTACGGCATGTTCCGCTTTGCCGTCGAATTTGTGCGTGAACCTGATGCACAGCTGGGCTATCTGGCCTGGGGCTGGCTGACCATGGGCCAGATCCTGTCGCTGCCGCTGATCATCATCGGCCTCGTCTGGATCGTGATGTCGCGGCGCGCGCCAACCCTGCAGCCGCGTGTGGTCGAAGATCCTCCGAAGGCCGCAAGCTGATGCAACAGTATCTGCAACTTCTCCGGCATGTACTGGATCACGGCACGCCAAAGTCCGATCGCACGGGAACCGGCACGCACTCGGTCTTCGGTTGGCAGATGCGCTTTGATCTGTCGAAGGGGTTTCCTCTCGTCACCACGAAAAAACTGCATCTACGCTCAATCATTCACGAGCTGATCTGGTTTCTGCAGGGCGACACGAATATCGCCTATCTCAAGGAAAACGGCGTCGGCATCTGGGACGAATGGGCCGACGCGAACGGCAACCTCGGGCCGGTGTACGGCAAGCAGTGGCGCTCATGGCAATGTGCTGATGGCAGAACGATTGATCAGATTGCTTGGTTGATCGACGAGATCAAGCGCAATCCTGATTCCCGTCGACTCGTGATCAGCGCTTGGAACGTCGCCGATCTCGACGCGATGGCGCTGCAGCCCTGCCACACACTGTTCCAGTTTCATGTGGCGAATGGGAAATTGTCGTGCCAGCTCTATCAGCGCTCGGCTGATATCTTCCTCGGTGTGCCGTTCAATATTGCGAGCTATGCGTTGCTGACCCATATGGTCGCCCAGGTTTGTGGGCTGGCCGTTGGCGATTTCGTGCACACGCTCGGCGATGCGCATCTGTATCTCAATCATTTTGAGCAGGCGCGCGAGCAACTGACGCGCACGCCACATGCCTTGCCAACCTTGCACCTCACTCCCGAGGTCAGCTCGATCTTCGACTTCCGCTACGAGGATGTCCGAATCGATGGCTACACGGCGGACAAGGCGATCAAGGCGCCGGTGGCGGTGTGATTGCGTTGATCGCGGCACTCGACCGCAACTTCGCGATCGGCCGCGAAGGCGACATGCCCTGGCATTTGCCCGACGACCTCAAGCATTTCAAGCAACTGACCTTAGGCAAGGCCGTGTTGATGGGGCGCAAGACGGCCGTTTCGATTGGCCGTCCGCTGCCCGGGAGAAAAAATCTCGTCATGTCGCGTAGCGGCAGTGCGCCCTACGCCGGACAGATCAGCGTCGATTCGATCGAGGCCGCTGTTGATCATGCCGCCGGCGACGATCTCATCGTGATTGGCGGCGGTGAAATCTACGCGCTGGCCATGCCGCGCGCTGAGCGCATGCATCTGACCTGGATCGATGCCGAGGCCGAGTTGGCCGATACGCACTTTCCGCGTTTCGATCCGGCGCAGTGGGCGATCGTCGCCGAGCAGGCGCATGCGGTGGACGATAGACACGCCTATTCGTTTCGCTTCGTCGACTACGTGCTCAAGCAGCAGACGTAATCGCTCGGACATTGAGCGCGTTGACCGAAGAACTATTATTTTCAGCGAAAACAATCATTTGACAGGCTTTTGCTAGAGACGCGGGCTTCTCTGCGCCTGGCCATTTACAATGTGCGACTCAAATTCAGCCATTGGGGACTTCCAGTGACAACACGACGCGGCATCATTCTCGCGGGCGGCTCGGGCACGCGGCTGTATCCGCTGACCCAGTCGGTCAGCAAACAGCTGCTGCCGGTCTATGACAAGCCGATGATCTACTACCCGCTCAGCACCTTGATGCTGGCCGGAATTCGCGACGTGCTGATTATCAACACGCCGCACGAACAGGCTTTGTTCCAGCGCTTGCTCGGTGACGGTTCGCAATGGGGATTGTCGATTCGCTACGCCGTGCAGGAGTCGCCTGATGGGCTCGCACAGGCCTATCTGATCGGTCGCGAATTTGTCGGCAATGACCCGAGTTGTCTGATCCTCGGCGACAACATTTTCTACGGCGACGGCTTGACCCGATTGCTGCACGCGGCGGACTCGCGCGAAAACGGCGCGACGGTGTTCGGCTACTGGGTGCGTGATCCCGAGCGTTACGGCGTTGCCGAATTTGATGCAGACAATCGCGTCATCGGGTTGGAGGAAAAGCCGACCAAGCCGAAATCAAGCTGGGCCGTCACCGGCTTGTATTTTTACGACGGCCGCGCTGCCGACTTTGCGCGTGATCTGAAACCTTCGCCGCGCGGTGAGCTCGAAATCACCGATCTCAATCGCAGCTATCTTGCCGACGATTCGCTGATGCTTGAGCGCATGGGCCGCGGTTTTGCCTGGCTCGATACCGGCACGCACGAGTCTCTGGTCGAGGCATCGAGCTATGTCCAGACCATCGAGAACCGCCAAGGCCTCAAGATCTGCTGCCCCGAGGAGATCGCCTTCGTCAATGGCTGGATCGACGCCGAGCGGGTGCTCCGACTTGCGGCACCGCTGGCCAAGAATGCCTATGGCCAGTACTTGCAGGAACTGGTTCGCGAAGGACGTCCGGCATGAAATTGATCAAGACCGCGCTCGACGGCTGCATCGTCATTGAGCCGAAAGTGCACGGCGATGCGCGCGGATTTTTCTACGAGAGTTTCAATGCGAACCGGTTTGCCGAGGCAGGTCTAAAACTGAACTTTGTGCAAACCAATGTCTCGCGATCCGAGCAAGGTGTTCTGCGCGGACTGCACTATCAGTGGCCGAATCCCCAAGGCAAATTGGTCAGCGTGCTCGAAGGCGAGGTTTACGATGTCGCCGTCGATATCCGAGTCGGATCGCCTACGTTCGGGCAATGGGCAGCAGCGATATTGAGTGCCGAAAACAAGCGCCATTTCTGGGTTCCCGAAGGATTCGCCCACGGCTTCGCGGTGTTGAGTGAGCAGGCGACGTTTGTCTACCAGTGCACGGCTCACTACGACGGCGCAGCGGATGCCGCCATTCGCTGGAATGACGCGGCACTGGCCATCGATTGGCCGCTGGCGCGCCCCTCATTGTCGGACAAGGACAGCAAGGCGCCATTTCTCGCCGACGTGGCGGCGGAGAAGCTGCCGGTTTACGCGTGAATATCCTATTGCTGGGCGCGAATGGACAGGTCGGTCATGCATTGCGCGAGCCGCTGGCTGCGCTGGGTCGAGTGACGTGCGCAACCCGATCGGGAATGCTCGACGATGGATCGGCTTGCCTAACGGTTGATCTGGCTGACAGTCGATCGCTGGCACAAGCACTCGAGGCGAGCGGCGCAAGGATCATTGTCAATGCGGCTGCCTATACCGCTGTTGATCGCGCCGAAGACGAACCCGATCTCGCCGATCAGATCAATCATCATGCATTGGCAAAAATCGGCGCATGGGCGGAGCGCAACGGTGCACTCGTCGTCCACTATTCAACCGACTACGTGTTTGATGGGCAGAGCGATCGACCCTGGCACGAGAATGACGCGACTGCGCCACTCGGCGTCTACGGTCGCAGCAAGCTCGGCGGCGAGCAAGCTTTGCGCGAAAGCGGAGCCCGGCATCTGATCCTGCGCACGGCATGGGTCTATGCCGCGCACGGACAGAATTTCCTGCGCACGATGTTGCGCCTTGCTGGCGAGCGCGATGAGTTACGCGTTGTCGATGACCAGATCGGCGCGCCGACACCCGCGCATTGGATTGCGCAGACGACGGCGAACGTATTGCAGCGATGGTGGGCGATGGATGAGAACGGGCGCGGTAGCGCGTGCGGTACCTATCACCTGACGGCGTCAGAGCGTTGTAGTTGGTTCGACTTCGCCGAGGCCATCATGGAACAGGCGCAGAGTGTTGGGCTGCTCGCGAACGTTCCGCGGATGATGCCGATCGCCAGCGCGGACTACCCGACCCGCGCCAAGCGACCGGCCTTCTCGGTGCTCGACAATTCCAAACTTGCTCTTGTATTTGGACAACAATTGCAGCCCTGGCAGGCAGGGCTGCACGAGGTAATTGGCGAACTCGCCCACGCTCGACTCAATGGAGATGTTTCATGATTGTTCCGGTGATCCTTTCCGGCGGCGCTGGTACGCGGCTCTGGCCGGTTTCGCGCAGCGCGTATCCCAAACCCTTCATGCGCATGAGCGATGGCAAATCGCTGCTGTACAAGACCCTTGACCGCGCGCTCAAACTCGCCGACGGCGGCACTGTGTTGACTGTCACCGGGCGCGACTACTATTTCCTGACCCGTGACGAGTACGCGAGCCATCCCGATGCGGATCTCGATAGTCTTCCGTTCCTGCTTGAGCCAGCAGGGCGCAACACCGCCCCAGCCGTCGTGCTCGCGGCGCTCTATGCGCTCGACCAATGTGGTGCAGATGCGACTTTGTTGATTCTTCCTTCGGATCATCTGATTCGCGATGTCAGTGCATTCGCAGCCGATGTACGCAGGGCGGAGAAACTGGCCAGCGAAGGTTGGTTGGTCACGTTCGGTATCCAGCCGAGCGCACCGGAAACCGGCTTTGGCTATATCCGCATGGGCGATGCGGTCGCTGGTTGTGAAGGGCGCGAGGTCGCGGCCTTTGTTGAAAAGCCTGATCAGGCGACAGCGGAAGGCTATTTGCTGTCGGGTAGCTACGTCTGGAACTCGGGCATGTTCTGCTTCCGCGCCGATGCGCTGATTGCCGCGGCCGAAACGACCTGTCCCGATGTGCTTGCCGCCGCACGTGCCTGCCATGCCAGTGAGAGCGGGCAGGCCAGTCCGGTCGAATTCGCGCGCGAACTTTTCATGGCGCAGCCCGATATATCGATCGACTACGCGATCATGGAACGCGCGCCGCGCGTCGCTGTTGTTCCAGCGCATTTCGACTGGAGCGATATTGGCTCATGGAAGGCGATCAGCGAGATGGAGGCCGATTCCGACGCGGCCGGCAACCGCATCCAGGGCGACGCCATCGTCGTTGAGAGCAGGAACTGCTACATCCAATCGGATTCGCGCATGGTCGCGGCCGTGGGTGTCGAGAATCTGATCATCATCGATACCGGCGACGCTGTACTGGTCGCCGATCGTGATCGTGCGCAGCAGGTCAAAACCGTGGTTGAGCGATTGCGCGAAAGCAATCATCCGGCAGCTTCTTTACACAACACCGTGCACCGACCCTGGGGCAGCTACACGATTCTTGAGGATCGCGACGACTGCAAGGTCAAGCGCCTCACTGTGAAACCGGGTCACGTCCTCTCGTTGCAACTGCACCACAAACGCAGCGAGCATTGGACCGTGGTGAACGGCACGGCCAAAGTGCGCATCGGCGAGAACGAGATGCTTCTGCATGCCAATGAGTCGGCCTACATCCCGATGAATACCGTGCATCGGCTCGAAAATCCGACCGATCAGGATATTCATTTGATCGAGGTGCAGTGCGGTGACTACTTCGGCGAGGACGATATCGTCCGGCTTGAGGATCGTTACGGCAGGGTACCCAGCAAGGTTTGAATTTCGAGAGGGGCGAGCAATAGGGTAAAATCAACTCTTTACGACAGGGAGAGAGTTGAAATGCCTATTGGGAAAATCCTGCTGACTGCTGTTTTGGTTTTGGCTTTGGCTGGCTCCGCACAAGCATCTGAGCCGGTCGCGCTGGCCGATTTCGCGAGGCATATGCAGTTCAAGGAGGTCAAGATTTCGCCGGACGGCGAGCATCTGGCAGCCTCCTCGATCATCAATGGCAAGGTTGTCCTGTCGATCATCGATCTCAAGGACAATACCGGTCTCACCGTCCGCCCGCGCGATGACGACGAGGTCTACAAGTTCTGGTGGGTATCCAGCGACCGCATCGTCTACTCGATCGCCCAGCATGTCGGCAATCTTGAAGTTCCTGCCAGCACCGGCGAACTGTTCGCGGTCAATGCCGACGGCAAGCGCAGCGAGGTCCTGTTTGGCTATCGAGCGAGTGACTCGTCGTCGGGATCAACCGGCAGCCATATCGCGCAAAAGCAGAGCGAGTATGCCAGCGCGTGGATGCTCGATGACCTGCGTGACGACGACGACAGCGCGCTGATCACCGTGCAACGTTCGAATCTTTCTCATGTCGCGACCGCGGGAGGCGAAAGCCTGCATCGGGAGGTCCGACGCATCGATGTGCGCACCGGGAAAAATCGCAGTATTACCGCGGCCCCTCTACCCAATGTGGAGTTTCTCACCGACCATCACGGCGAAGTCCGCTTTGCCACGGGACGGGACAATCAGCAGAAGCAAAAGGTCTATTACCGCGAGGGTGATGGCAAGGAATGGCAGGTTATTTCTGATGAGGCCTTAAAAGGCGACGTCGTCTGGCCGGTAATGTTCAATCGGGCGGGTGACGGGGTGTATTTCGAGTGTGGTGGCACCAGGAACCGTGGCGGCGTCTGTCTCTGGGACGTGAGCAAAAAGACCTTCAAGACCTTGTGGAGCGGCGTCGATTCGGGTGCCAGCGGTTTCGAGGAAACGTTCGACGAGCAGGATCTGTTCGCGATCCGCTCGATGCCGGGACGTACCGCCGTGAGCTTGCTCGACAAGAGTGCCGAGGAGGTGAAGGTTCTTGTTGATTTGATGCGGCAGTTTCCCGGTGAAGATGTGCACTTCGGCAACGCGAGCAAGGATGGCGGCAAGGTGGTCGTTATCGTCCAGGGCGATCGCGATCCGGGCGCGTTCTATCTCTACGATGCCAAGGTCAAGAAGCTCAGCTTCCTGCTCGCACGGGCACCGTGGATCAAGCCTGAGGCGATGGCCGTGATGGAGCCGTTTTCGATCAAGTCGCGTGATGGATTGTCCCTGCACGGCTATCTGACCCGACCGGCAGGCAGGGAGGAGGCCAAGGATCTACCGATGGTGGTCTTCGTCCACGGCGGGCCGCACGGCGTCTACGACGCATGGGAGTACGAGCCCATCGTCCAGGTCCTTGCCAGTCGAGGCTACGCGGTGCTCCAGGTCAACTATCGGGGCTCAGGCGGATACGGCATGGCCTTTCAGAAGGCCGGCTATCGGGAATGGGGCGGCAAGATGCAGGATGACGTCACCGACGCCACGCGCTGGGCGATTGAACAGGGGGCAGCTGATGCGAAGCGCATCTGCATCTTCGGCGGAAGTTTCGGCGGCTACGCGGCCTTGCAAGGAGTGGTTCGTGAGCCGGACTTATACAAGTGCACGATTGGCTATGTCGGCGTCTACGATCTGCGCCTGATGAAATCGCGAGGTGATATCCCGCAATCGTTCAGTGGCGAAGGCTATCTCGATATGGTCCTTGGCACGGACGACAACTTGCTGGCGCAGCGCTCGCCGATCAACCAGATCGATCGCATCAAGGCCGACGTCATGTTGATCGTTGGTGGCCTGGACAAGCGCGTTCCGCCCGTGCAGGGCGAGAACTTGCGCAATGCCATGCTCAAGCGCGGCAAGCAGGTCGAGTGGTTGTACCAGCCGACCGAGGGCCATGGTTTCTATGATGAAGCGAATGTCGAAGATCTCTACCAGCGCGTCCTCGCCTTCCTCGATCGCAATATTGGCGCCAAGGGCAAGGTGGATGTCGGGCCTGTCGAGTCTTCGCAAGAGCCAGTGAAGCACTGAGATTTTGAATCAAATCATGTGGCGTGCAAGAGCACGCCGCATGACGCCGCAGGCACTAATCAATACGGTACGAGCTTCAGTCGCCATGCGAAAAGCAAGTGGCATCGCGACTGAAGCCGTGATTGCAGCAGCGATCTACTTGCGCTGATCGGCACTGGCGTCGCGCGTAGCGCGGAATTCCGAATCCTTGCTCCACTGTGGCCAGCGATCGGAATTGGCCAGATCGTGGCCGAGCTTGTAGAGGAGCGGCAGGTCGTGAACCATGCCGGCGAATGTCCAACTGGCTTCCCATTCGTCCGCGGGCTGGTGGTAGCGCTTGGTCGTGTATTCCTTGCCGGCTTCTTCCCCGGCTTTCACGCCGCCATCAGCCAGGTCATTGCCCGATTCGAACGACAGCGCGGGAACGCCGCGCTTGGCAAACGGAAAATGATCGGAGCGGAAGAAGCTTCCGGCTTCCGGATGCGGATCGGGCACGTAGGCCATGCCAGCAACTTTGGCATCAGCAATCAGGGCTTCGAGCAGTTCGGATTTGGCGCTCCCGGATGTCGTGAAATTGCGTGCGACGCCCATTGGGCTCAATGCATCGGTATTGATCACAGCGACCGTTGTCGCCAATGGATAAAGTGGTTTCTGTGCGTAGTACTCGGAGCCGAGCAAGCCCTTCTCCTCGGCAGTCACGTTGAGGAATACGACTGAACGATCAGGCTGCGGAGCCTTGGCGAAGGCGCGTGCCATTTCGATCAGCGCGGCAGTTCCCGTCGCATTGTCGACTGCGCCGTTGTATATGTTGTCGCCTTTCGCATCGGGCTGACCGACGCCCAGATGATCCCAGTGTGCGCTGTAGATCACCGTTTCATTCGGCCGCTTGCTGCCTTCGATGCGTGCGGCGATGTTCTGCGAGGTGATGACCTTTGCATCAACGGCATAGTTTGCCGAGAACGTTGCGTCTTTCAGCGTGACGGCCTTGAAGCCGCGTTGTTGCGCCTTCTTTTTCAGCGCATCAAAGTCGAGGCCCGCTTTCTTGAAAAGATCCACGGTGGCGTCGTGCTGGATCCAGCCTTCGATTTGCGGGTGAACCGATTTCGCATTCTCGCGAACCACATCGAACATCGTATTCGTGTTCGAATTCTTCACCGTAGCCCAGCCGTAGGATGCGGGTGCGGTTTCATGCACTACCAGCAAGCCGACAGCACCCTGCCGCGCCGCTTCTTCGTACTTGTAAGTCCAGCGGCCGTAGTAAGTCATTGCCTTGCCGCCGAAATCGCCCTTGCCGGTTTCAAAGTCCGGGTCGTTGACGAGGGCAATGGCAATTTTTCCCTTCAGATCGACGCCATCAAAATCGTTCCACTTTCGCTCTGGCGCGTTGACGCCATAACCGACGAAAACCAGGGGTGCGTTCTTGACATCGACTTGGGTCGATCCATCCATTGCCGCGCGAATCGCGACTTGATCACCTTGAGTCAGCGATTCGGAGTTTCCTTTTACGTCGAATGACAGCGAGGGCTTTCCCTCGATCTCGGCGCGTAGCAGCGGCACTGCCTGGGTCCACGAGCGTTTGCCGTCCTTGAGGTCACCACCGGGTTGCAAGCCGGCTTCCTTGAACTGGCCAATCACGTAGTCGAGCGTCTTGGTCTCGGCTGGTGTGGCCGGGCCGCGACCCTCAAACGCATCGGAGGAAAGGGTTTTGACCTCATCGGACAGGCGCTTGGCATCGAACTGGGGTGCCTCGGCTGCGTAAGCCATCAAGGGCAGGGATAGCGCTATGGCGCTCGCAAGCAGGTTTCTCATCGGTTGGACTCCTCGTTAAGACAACCGGTCGATGGTAACAGGCAGTCGGATTGCGTCATGCATGACTTCCGACCTGTTGCATGACGGGCTGATCAATACTACAGTCGTAGTACGACAACTGTAGAAGAGAGTCGCAATGGCCCGAACAGCCAATATTTCCCTTAGCGAATTGCAGATCGCATTGATGCGCGTGCTCTGGGATCGCGGTGAGACGAGTACGGCCGAAGTAGCTTCCGTGCTTGCTGATGAGCGCGGCCTCGCTCACACGACAATCGCAACCCTGCTGACCCGACTTGAGAAGCGCGGCGTGGTCGTGCAACGGCGCGACGGCCGCCAGTTGTTTTATCGCGCGGCAGTCGAGGAGGCTGATGTGCGCCGCTCGATGGTGGCCGACCTCATCGGTTCGTTGTTCGCCGGCGATGCCAACGAGCTGCTCGCGCATCTGGTAGAGGAAGCCGAAATCGGGCCGGGCGATCTCGCGCGTATCCGCCAGCGCCTGCAAGCAGGAGTCGAGAATGAAAAGTGAACTTGTGGCAGCGTGGCTTTTGACGCTCGCGCTGCACGCTGCTGTGCTTTTGACGCTCGCCTGGTTCGTCGATCGCCGACTGGCGCGCGGCCAACTCGGATGGCGCGAATGGCTTTGGCGCATTGCCTTGTTTGGCGCCTTGCTCACGGCCAGCGGACAGATGCTCCTTGATACACCCAAGGCCGCGCGCATCGCGCCAACCCGGATTGTCGAGACATCATTACCGGCCGCGCATCCTTCCCGCGCCATCCCGCGTTCCGAGCCCGAGCTGAGGTCGACGACATCGATGTCGACGGTCTCGCGGCCAACCAGTCTGACCTCGTATGTCAGCGCGGATTCGGAGGGATCGACGCTTGTCGCAACGAGCGCGCCAATGACGTTGCCGACCTGGTACCAATGCATTGTTGCCGCTTGGCTGGCAGGAGCTCTGCTGGCGTTTGCACGGATCGTTCGTGCCTGGATAAAAATGCAACGCACACTGGCCGGCGCTGAGGATTACTTCGATGAAGCAATCGGACAAGTGGTCGCTCAACTCGCAGGGCAGGCGGGCGTAGCCATTCCGCGCTTGCTGGTCATGCATGAGCTGGCCAGTCCGGCCGCGCTGCATGGTCATTGCATCGTGCTGCCGCATTGGGTTTTCGAGCGCCTCGATCGAGCGCAATTGCGCGCCATGCTGGCGCATGAAATCGCTCACTTGGCACGTCGAGATCCAATGCGAAAATTGGCCATTGCTGCGGTGAGCGCCTTGCTCTGGTTTGTGCCGCTGACCGGACTTGCCCGCCGCCGTCTCGACGCGATCGCCGAACAAGCCTGCGATGCCTGGGCGGTAAAGCAATGCGGTGACGGCCGTGGACTTGCGGAGTGTCTTTACGAATGCGCCGAACATCACCTGCGCGGACCCGAACTCGATTTCGCCGCGGCCATGAGTGGTCGTCATTCACCGATTCTGCAACGAATCAATCAACTGATCGATGGAGCTCCCATGAACCTGCGCGTATCCCTGCCACGTTTGCTCTTGGCGACGGCATTGACCTTGTCTGCCGCCGTGGTCCTGCTACCGGGTGTCGGTGTGATTGATGCATCAGCTGCGACCGAGCGTCCGCTGCCACCCGTCGCGCCATTGCCGCCGGCTGCACCTGCTGTGCCGAAACCTGCACCGGCTGCGCTGCCGCCACCCCCGCCTGCGCCGGGCGCGGCACCCGCTGCCGCTGCGGCCCCGGCTGCAATGGCAAAACCCGCTGTCGCACCGATCCCGCCGATACCGCCGATCCCTCCAACGCCAGCCGCACCTCCAGCGCCACCTTCGGAAGAATCCGGCCCAGGCCATCATCTGAGCATATCCAGCGATTCCGATGATTCGAACAATCGGATCAGCATGAAAATGAGCGACGGTGAACACAGTTACAACGCCGAGATTCGCGGCGCAGTCGAATTCACCGATAACTACGACGGCATTGAAGGTCTCGCTCGCGGCGCCACGGCAAGCTTCGGAGAGAAACGCGACGGCATCAGCCGTCGGGTCGACTATTCCAATCCGGACGGCAAGCTGCGACATCAGTATATTGTCGACGACCATGAGCAAGCCTTCGACGCGACAGCCCGTCAATGGATCGCCACGGTCATCCCGAATCTGGTGCGTGAAACGGCGCTTGATGCCGACAATCGCGTGCAACGGATTCTTGCCAGTGGCGGAGTGCCCGGCGTACTCGCCGAGATCGGCAAGGTCCAATCGGACTATGCGCGCGGTGTCTATATCGGAGCGCTATCGAAACACCCCAAACTCAGTGCAGCTGAAGTCACTGGCGTGCTCACACTGATCGATCCAATGCATTCGGATTACGAACGCCGCAACGCCTTGGCAGCCCTCGGCAGTGCCGCACCCTTCAATGCCACGCAGCAGACCCTGGTCATCGGCCAGGCGCAAAAGATCGGATCCGACTATGAGCGCGCCGAACTTCTGCTCGGATTGCTACCGGATCTGGCATCGGACAAGGCGGTTCACGAAGCCTGGTTGCGAGCAGCCAATGGCATCGCATCCGACTACGAGCACCGGCGCACGCTGAGCGCATTGATTGAAGCCGGCAGCAACGACGATGCGATCCTCTCCAGCGTGATCGATGCCGCGCAGACAATCGATTCGGGCTACGAGCGGCGTGAACTGCTGTCATCTGCAATTGACGCGATCAACAATGCTGACCCGGTTGCCGCGGCCTATGCGAAATCGGTGGACGGAATTGCTGGAGACTACGAGCGCCGCGAAGCGCTGGTTTCACTGATCCAGGCAAAGGGTTTCGGCAAACAATCGGCATTGGCTGTGCTTGATTCGGTGGGCAAGATCAGCTCGGACAACGAATGCCGCGAGGTACTGACGGCGCTCGCGGCAGTGATGCCGGCCGATGCTGACCTGATCGCGCGCTATCGCGTGGCTGCGCGCAAGCTCAGTGACTTCGAGCGCGGCGAAGCCGAACGTGCCCTCGATCGCTTTTCGAGTTGATTTCAAAAACAACTTTCGCAAGGCGCTGGAATTGCAATGAGCAGACCTGCTCGGCTTTGCGAATCTTCAAGACCGGCGCCGGGAAGCGCGCGACCGTGATAGCCTCTGCCGACCAAATTCGGGAGCGTGTTGCCATGTCTCGTTTCGTCCGCGTCGGGTTTCAGGTACTGGTTTTTTTCGTCGCCTGCATGAGCAGTCAGGTTTACGCGCAGGCAACGCGCACCTGGGTGTCGGGTGTCGGCGATGATGCCAATCCGTGCAGCCGCACGGCGCCGTGCAAGACATTCGCCGGTGCGATTTCGAAGACCGCGGCAGGTGGCGTGATCGATGCGCTCGACCCGGCCGGTTTCGGTGCGGTGACGATCACCAAGTCCATCACGATTGAAGCCGATGGCGCCATCGCCAGCGTCCTCGTGTCTGGCACCAATGGCATCATCATCAACGCGGCCAACGTTGACGTTGTTCTGCGCAATATCAAGTTCGTCGGACTCGGCACGGGCCTCAATGGCATACGCTTTCTTCAAGGCAGTTCTCTGCTGGTCGAGAAATCGAGCATCGAAGGATTCACCCAATCGGGTATCAGCATCGAATCGAGCACGGCAATGAAATTGTCCGTTCTGGATTCTGTCATCCGTGGAAACGGATCGGCTGGCGTTGCGACGGGAGGCGGCATCACCATTCAACCCACCACGTCTGGATCGGTGAGAGGCATTCTCGATCACGTTCAAATTGTCCAGAACCTCGGTTCCGGTTTGCGGGTCGGCTCACCGGATGTGGCTACCTTGGGTCCGATTTCCCTGACCGTCCGCGACAGTGTCACCAGCACAAGCAGCGATAACGGCATTCTGGTTGCCGGTGGCAATTCGGCCTCACAGGTGATGCTCGACAATGTCCTCTCGGCCGAGAATGGCGTGGGTGTATTCGCCAGTGGCGCCAATGCGCTGATCCGAATGTCGGGAAGCACGGTGCACGGCAATACCCAGGGCATCCAGGCGACGGTTGGCGGTCAGGTAGTCTCGTTCGGCGACAATCGGATTCGCGGCAATATCGGTGATGGTGCGCCGACCTCGACGGTTTCGACCAAGTAAACCCGAGGTGCGATTCCCGGTGCGTGTTTGCTCGGGTGCCGGCCCGCGCCAAGAGTATTCATGTGCTCAGTCGTAGCCGTTGCCAAAGATGCCGTCGGCCTGCAACTGGGTCAGCGCAGCGACCCAGTTCGTTGAATTCGCAGTCGTCAGGCCAATGCTTTCCACGCTCGATGGGTCATCAAAATACTGTGCGTCGATCAGGCAAAACGAGCCGCCGGAGCATAGCGTCGGCAGCGCGACGGCCGGAGATTGCGGGGTGACCGTTCCAGGGTTGGTGCTGGTTGAAAACGCCGCGAGCACGAGCGACCTAGTGCCAGAGCCTTGCGTGTTTGCGGTGACGCTGGGGGCGTTGGATTGCCCGCTGGCCGAGCCCAGCGTTTCCTGCACGACATTGCCAAAAGGAACGCCCGAGTACCCGAGGATGCTGACGCAGCTGTCCAAGGCCGAACCGGCACTCTCGTAGCTCAGCATCAGCACGTCGCCGGAACCCAGACCACGCTGCAGGGCCGATCGAAAATGCACGAGCGAGCCCGCTGTGTTTTGCGCGATGCCGCCGAGCGCTTGATAGTTGTTGCCCTTCACGTCGTCGATCTCGAGACCACTGACAAAGGCCGACGATGCGGCGACAGTCACGACCAGAGTGGATCCTGCGGCGATACCGCTATTGAGCACAATCATTTGCTGATGATTCGCCGGCAGCGTTACGCAACTGCCGCCCAGGCGTCCAAGAAAGGACTGCGCAAAGGTGGGAGAGACGACAAGACTGAATCCCAGTCCGATCAAAGCCGCGGCAGTTCGCTGCATGGGCGGTAGCCCTCAAGGATTATGTGTCCAAGTGTAGCTTGCTTTTCCGGAGTTTAGATGGGCAGTAGCCGATGCGGACGTCGTGCCAGTTGGCGTAAACCCGGGACTACGGCGTCTTCACATCGATCAATCTGCAAATACCTTGCAGTCCCGTCTCGCCTCAATCGGGAGATTTTTGCATACGTGTTTGCATCAATAAATCGAGCATGCAGTCCTGGTCTGCATGGGGTGGTTCGCATCCAATGGCCGCACAAAGAAACAGAGCCTAGGAAGGCCCTGTTTCTTGAATCGAACAGCGTTTGGTTCAAATCAATCAGAATCGACGTACACGGCCACGCACAGAAACCAGCGCGATACCGAACAAAAGCAGTCCGAGTGCCCAGCGACCCGTTTCCGAAAGAGTTGGCAATTCGATCGGGATGGCGACCGCGCTGCCGTTCAGACCGATGCTGGCGGTCTCGACATCCGACGCCACGGTCAACGATTGGCTGAAGCTTCCCTGCGAGGTTGGATCGAATTGGTAGTCGATCGTGCAAGACGCCAAAGCTGGCAACGCGAACGGAGCACCACCGCACGTGCCGCCGACCACCGAGAAAGGTGCGATCGGTGCATCGAGCGAGATGATCTGCAGTACACCGGAGCCGGTGTTGCTGAGGGTCACCGTAGCGCCGCTGCTTCCGCCAACAAAAAGCTCAGGGAAGTTGATGGCGTTTGGCGAAACGCTGAGCATGCCCTGCACACCATCGCCGGAGAGCGCGATGCTGCCGCCGCCCGGTGCGTTCGCAGTCACGTTAAGGTTCTGGTTGAACGGCCCGGTCGCGGTGGGAGCGAACTGATAGCTCAGTGTGCAACTACCACCGGCTGCAATCGTGATCGGCAGGCTCGCGGCGCAGGTTCCACCGACGCGCGAGAACGGTGCGATCGGGGCGGTCAATGCGGTGACATCCA
>JBDSPX010000120.1:0-3627 GCA_039930065.1 Dokdonella sp. | reverse complement strand
GTTCGACAGGCTCACCACGAACGGAACTGGGTGGAACTTCCATTTCATTTCGCATCCACGCCAAAGAAGGAATTTCAAAACTATTCACGAACCGAATCGACAGAGAGTGCAAAGTCGTCGAATTCCCAATCCTGGGGCAGTGGATAAGCGCTCGTACGCACCGAGATAACGCGCGAATAAAGACGAGGGAAAACAATCGCGGATTTCAATCCTTCTTCGTCCACCGCTGCTGATATAGATCATGTCGCCGATCCTTCAGATTCTGCACAGTGCCATTGTTGCGCGCACGGGCAAGATCCTCGAGGCGCAGATCGGCCCACAACACAATCTCGGTATTCGGCGTCGAATCAGCAGCGACGCCATCGCGTGCGAACGGAAAATCGCACGGAGTCAGGATGCAACTCTGTGCATACTGGATATCGAAGTTGTTGACGCCGGGCAGATTGCCGACGTTGCCTGAAAGGACCACATAGCACTGGTTCTCGACTGCACGTGCTTGCGAGCAGTAACGGACGCGCAAATAGCTCTGGCGCTCATCGGTGCAGAAAGGAACGAACAGGATCAACGCACCTTGATCGACCAGGTGCCGCGCGATCTCGGGAAATTCCGAGTCGTAGCAGATCATCACGCCGATCGGGCCGCAATCGGTCTGGATTGTGGAGGCCTGATTGCCACCCTTGATGCCCCACCACGTGCGCTCGTTCGGTGTCGGGTGAATTTTTTCCTGCTGATGGACCGAGCCGTCACGCAGACAGACATAGCAAATGTTGCGCAACGCGCCGCTTTCGATCTGGGTTGGATGTGAGCCGCCGATGATGTTGATGTTGTAACGCACGGCGAGTCGACTGAACATTTCCTTGAGTCGAACCGTATAGTCGGTGAGCCGTCGAATCGCCTCGACCGATGGTAGCGGCGAGTTTTCGATCGACAGCAACTGCAAGGTCATCATCTCCGGGAAGACGACGAAATCCGATTCGTAGCCCGCCGCGATGTCGACGAAGTATTCGACCTGCTGGGCAAACTCCTCGAAGCTCGTGATGCGTCGCTGCTGATACTGGATGGTCGCCACACGCACGCGATCGGGAAGTCCCGACGCGTTGCGTGGGGTGGGCGTTTTCGGTTGATCGTGTCGATTCGGGTTGCGCCAGACCAGATGCGCGGCGTAGCCCATCGAGTCGGCATCTCCGGGTGCATAACGTTCAAGGACGCCGATCAGTTCAAAGCCATTGCGCAACTGGAAGCTCAAGGTCGCATCGCGATATTCCCCTTCACGCACGGCACGCACATAGTCGTCGACCGAAGGGAATGCCTTGATGCGCTTGCCAAGGCCCGGCAGGCGACCACCGAAGACAATGCCTCGCAGGCCCAGCTTCTGGCACAACTTCTTGCGCGCCGCGTACATGCGTCGACCGATACGCAAACCACGAAACTCCGGATCAACGCTGACATCCATGCCGTACAGCCAGTCACCTTGCGCATCGTGTCGCGAGGCATAACCGCCGCCGGTAATCTCATTCCAGCTATGTGCGGCCATTGCCGCGGCTTCGTCGATGCGAAACGTCGCGCAGTAGCCGACGATGCGCCCATCGTATTCCGCGACAAATTGTCCTTCCCGGAAGCGCGCCTGCTGACCGCGCAGCATGTCGGCGGAATGGCCCCATTCCTCGCCATAGACCCGCGCAGTCAGGCTGACCAGGGCGTCGATATCGCCCGGAAGGGCGTTTCGCAGAATCAATTTGGCATTCTTTTCAGCAACCATGACGGAGCAACCTTGAAGTTTCCAGCGCCCAGTTTGACAAGTTTTGCCCAGCTGCATCAGCCAAAACGCAGATTTCGTCGCGCTTCGTTCACATGCCGTTCCTTGCTCCGCCCCGCCGGGTAGCCGAAAATGGCGGCCTGTCCGCTGTTCTGGCACCTGATGATTGATTCCACCCGCTACCCGCGCCTTTCGCGCATCGACAACCCCGCGCAGTTGCGCGAATTCCCCGAGCAGGCACTTGGCGAAATCGCGAATGAAGTGCGTGACTACCTGATCCAGTCAGTGGCCAGTTCCGGCGGTCATTTCGGTGCGGGCCTCGGCGTGGTGGAACTGACCGTCGCCCTGCATTACCTGTTTGATACGCCGAAGGATCGACTGGTCTGGGATGTCGGCCATCAATGCTATCCGCACAAGATTCTGACTGGCCGTCGCGACCGCATCACCACGGTCAAGAAGAAGGACGGCCTTGCACCCTTCCCGCGCCGCGAAGAGAGCGAGTACGACACGTTTGGCGTCGGCCATTCCTCGACATCGATCAGCGCCGCACTCGGCATGGCGATTGCCTCGCAGCGCAAGGGCGATGATCGAAAAGTTGTCGCGGTGATCGGCGATGGCGCGATGACCGCTGGCATGGCCTACGAAGCGCTCAACCACGGCGGTGACGTCAAGCCCGACATGCTTGTGATCCTCAATGACAACCAGATGTCGATCAGCGAAAATGTCGGTGCGCTGACCCAGATGCTGGCACGCCTGATGTCGAGTCGCACGCTCAACCGCATGCGCGAGGGCGGCAAGAAGATGATGAAGCGGGAGGGAATCCTATGGCGCTTCCTCAAACGCTGGGAGGAACACGCAAAGGGCATGTTCATGCCGAGCACGCTGTTCGAGGAACTCGGTTTTCACTACACCGGGCCGATCGATGGCCATGACATTCCGCAACTCGTGCAAGCACTGCGCACGCTCAAGGAACTCAAGGGCCCGCAATTGCTGCATGTGATCACGACCAAGGGCAAAGGCTATGCGCCCGCCGAACGTGAGCAGATCGACTATCACGCGGTTGGTCCATTCGATCCTGACAAGGGCCTGGGCAAGAAAGGCGTCTCCAAACCGACCTACACCGAAATATTCGGAAACTGGCTCTGCGACCAGGCGAGCGCCGATGCGGCACTTTACGCAATCACGCCAGCCATGCGCGAAGGTTCCGGGCTCGTGCGTTTTTCGAAGGAATATCCCGAGCGCTATTTCGATGTCGGTATTGCCGAACAGCATGCGGTGACGCTGGCCGCAGGCATGGCCTGCGAAGGCGCCAAACCGGTCGTTGCGATTTATTCCACGTTTCTACAACGTGCCTACGATCAGTTGATCCACGATGTGGCCCTGCAGAATCTCGACGTGTTGTTCGCGATTGATCGAGGCGGCGTTGTCGGCCCCGATGGCGCGACGCATTCGGGGAGTTTCGATCTCTCGTATCTGCGCTGCATTCCGAACATGATCGTGATGGCGCCTGCCGACGAAAATGAATGCCGGCAGATGTTGAGCACGGGATTTCGGTTCCAGGGCCCGGCGGCGGTTCGCTATCCGCGCGGCAGTGGCAGCGGAGTTGCCGTTGAGGAAGGGCTCGCAACGTTACCCATCGGCAAGGCCGACATCCGCAACCACGGCCGGCACATCGCCCTGCTCGCCTTCGGCGCGCTGGTCACGCCGGCGACCAAGGTTGCCGAATCCATTGACGCAACCGCGGTCAACATGCGTTTCGTCAAACCTCTCGATGAGACGATGATCCTTGAGCTTGCGCGCAGTCACGAAGCGTTCGTGACGCTCGAAGACAACGCGATTGCCGGTGGCGCCGGCAGTGGCATCGCCGAAAT
>JBDSPX010000119.1:0-8922 GCA_039930065.1 Dokdonella sp. | reverse complement strand
GCATGAACGATTCCACGCACAGTCAGCACACCACCGCTTGGTTGCTTGATCAGATCCGGATCGGTGATGTGCAGGCGCGATCGGATCTGGTCGCGCGCATCGAACCTTTGTTGCGCCGATTCGCACGCGGACGCCTGCCCGGGCGATTGCGCAGCCAGGAGGATACGGCGGATCTGGTCCAGCTGACCTGGCTCAAGGTCCTCGACAAACTCGACAGCATCGACGCGCGCGAGCCGGGTGCATTTTTTGCCTATCTGCGCACGGTACTGATCAACGCGTTGCGCGAATCGTTGCGCCGGCATGCGCGCGCGCCGGTTGAGCGCGGCCAGGATCTCGACCTCGTCGCCAGCAACGTCGCCGCTGACGACTGGCTGGCTTGGGAGCAATCACTGGCCCTGCTTTCGGATGAGCATCGCGGACTTGTGCTGATGCGCTTTGAGTTCGGCATGAGTTTCGTCGAGATTGCCGAGGAACTGGGTGAATCGCCCGATGGCGTTCGCATGAAACTCAATCGCGCGATCGCTCGCATGGCCGGTGCCGCGCATGTCGATACCTGAGATACCCAACCCGACTTCGCTGCGGGATCTGATTGACCGACTCACGGCGGGTGAAAGCGTCGATACGACGTCGATCCCGGATGCCTTGCGCAACGATCCCAGCCTTCAGCGCCTGCTTCAGATCGCCCGTGTCGCCGGGGTGTTCGACCGCAACTTCGAGTCTGATGGAATGGCCGCTGAGTCACCTTCGCAACTCGGTCCATGGCGCTTGTTGCGGTTGCTCGGCACCGGTGGCATGGGCGAAGTCTGGCTCGGCGAGCGCAGCGACGAGATCGTCGAGCAACGCGTTGCGATCAAACGCGTGCGCATCCCGTCGAGTGATTTCCGTGGTCGCCTGTTCAGCGAACGACGCATCCTCGCTCGCCTCGAACACCCAAATATCGCGCGCTTCATCGATGCCGGCGTCGATCAAACGGGCTCACCTTGGCTCGTACTCGAGTACGTCGAAGGCATCCCGATCACCGACTGGTGCGCGCAATCGGCATTGTCCTTGCGTCAGCGTCTCGAATTGTTTCGAAAGGTTTGCGCGGCCGTTGCACATGCCCATCGGCATCTGGTCGTGCATCGTGACCTGAAGCCAGCAAACGTGCTGATCAATGCCGACGGCGAGCCCAAACTGCTCGACTTCGGTATTGCCAAACTGCTCGATGGCAGCGACGAAGGCAATACGGTCGGCGCGCTGACGCCGGCCTATGCGGCACCCGAACAATTGCGCGGAGAAGAGGTATCCACCGCGACTGACGTCTACGCACTGGGTTTGCTGCTGTATCGGCTGCTGGCCGGCAGTCTGCCGCCGACACGCCAGGGCAAGGGCGCGGCAGCGATGCTTGCGCGGCTTGATGACGAGGAAACCCAACGCCCCAGCCAGGGTGCTGAATCTTCGACCATCGAGCTGCCTTATCCTGCCAGCGCGTTGCGCGGCGATCTCGATGCGATTGTTGCGCAAGCGCTGCGTGCCCGACCTGAGAATCGCTATGGTTCGGTGGCCGAATTTTCCAGCGATATCTCGCGACATCTCGAGGCACGACCGGTGCTTGCGCGCGTTCCATCGCGGCGCTATCGCCTGGCTCGGTTCGCGCAGCGCAATCTGCTTGCCTTGGTTCTTGCTTCGTTGGTGCTGATCGTCCTCGTCGTCGGCAGCGTGGTTTCGATGCGCCAGGCGCATCGTGCAAGTCGCGAGGCAGAAACCGCGAAACGCGAATTGGCGCGCGCCGAGCAGATATCAGGGTTTCTTGCTTCGCTGTTCCGCGAACAGGATCCGTTGAACCGGGACAAGTCCCAACTACGCAAGCCGCAAGAAGTTCTCGCCGAAGCAGTCAGCCGCGTGGATCGCGAATTGCAGGGCGATGCGCAAACCCAGGCGCGCCTGTTTCGCGTGCTCGGCGAAGCACAACTAAACCTCGATGATCGGGATGCCGCGCAGGCAACGCTCGATCTTGCCGCAGCGCGCGTGCTCTCCGTTGGTGACGAAGTTCTTGGTGCCGAGATCGATGGTCTGCGTGGTGCCCTGGCCCTGCGCGAATTGCATCAGGATCAAGCCGAGGCACTTTTCAAATCGGCGCGTGAAACTGCCGAACGCCTGCGTGGCAAGGACAGTCTCGAGGTCGCCCGCATCGAGGCAGGCCAGGCCATGAGTCTGGTCTCGCTCGGCAAATTCAAGGAGGCTGCTGGTGCGGCCATCCACGCGCACTACGTGTTGAACGCCCAACTCGGACCTGCCAATCGCGAAAGCATCTCCGCCCTGGTCACCGTCGGTGTGATCGAGGAGCAGTTGCGTGAGGACAAAGCCGCTCTCGCGACCCTGGGTTCGGCGATCAGACTGATCGAGACAAATTTTGGTGTCGAAGATGCTCGCCTGGTCACGCCGCTGCAGACGCTCGGCGAGGTGCTGCGTCGCGCACGCGATTTCGATGCGGCTCGCAGCAATCTCGAACGTGGCGTGACGATTGCGCGCAAGCGGTTTGGTGAGAAGAATGCACGCGTGTCGGCAATCCTCATACGACTTGCCGGTGTCGAACGCGACGCCGGCAATATGCCGCACGCAATCACCTTGCTCGACGAAGCGGAAGCGGCTTTGGGCGAAGCTGACGAGGCGTCGCTTGCTCAGATTCTCAACACACGCGGCAGCATTCGCATCGAACTGGGCGACGGCGTGCAGGCGGAAGCCGACTATCGGCGATCGCTCGATCTGCATCGCAGCTCGGGTGATCGGCGCAGTGGGGTGATGTGGTTCTCGCAAGCTCAGGTGGGAACCGCCCTGGCCCTGCAGGGCCGGTTTGCCGAGGCGCTTCAGCTGCAACTCGAATCGGCCGATGAAGTGCGCAAACTGCTCGGCCCGGATGCCTATCAGAATGCCTTGATCGCGGTGCGGCTTGCGCAAACCTATTCGAAGAAATCGGACTTCCGCAATGCCGTGGTGCAATGGCGCGAAGCGCTGCGCCTCATCGAAAAAACCTACGGTCGTGACCACTTCGGGCATTTCGACTGGAGTCTCGAACTGGCGCGCGCGCTAGAGTCCATTCCGGACAGCCGCAGCGAAGCGGCGGCGATTCTCGACGAGCTGATCACTCGCTGGCGCGGCAATCCAAAGATTTCCGAGAGCGAGGCCAGTCTTGTACTGCTGCGCTGCAAGCTGCATGTCGAAGCAGGAAGGATAGAAGATGCCGCTGCACTGGCTCGATCAAGTCTTGCGCGAAAGGACTTTTTAGCCAATGAAGACGAAAGTCGACGGCTGCAGGAGTATGCCCGCAAGTAGCGTGACGAGGGTCTCATCGACAGCGTTTTTGGTGGACCCAGATCTGGCCTGAGGCCGACGCAGGGAATCACGCGCGGAACGTAACGGCGCGTATCAACAATCTGCAATCGTCCTCAACTCACTCAGCGCGAACGGCCGGGCTCGATCAGACGCCTATGCTGCTGAGCGAACGTCTTACTCGACCCCGCGATAACCGTCGCCGCCGCGACCCTTAACCTCGTAGAGCAGACAATCGGTGTCGCTGTACCAGATCGCCCAATCCGAGGTTTCCTCGCACAACTGCGCGCCGATACTCACGCTGATTTGGAGACCATCGCAACCGGGAAAGCGCAGTGAGCGCACCGCAGTGACGATCTGATTCGCTCTCGAACTGAGTTCTTCGGCGCCGGTAACCTGGGTCAGCAAGGCGAACTCATCGCCACCCAACCGACACGGCAGGTCGCACGGCGAAGCTGCACCCTGGACCTCCTCGGCGATCGCGCGAAGCACCTGGTCGCCGATCAGATGGCCACAGCGATCGTTGATCTGCTTGAAGCGGTCGATGTCGATCAGCAGCAGCCCGAGCTCAGTACCGTGCAGTCGCGTGTTGGGCAATTGTTCGAGGAACATGTAGAGGCCGCGACGATTGCACAATCCGGTCAATTCGTCGGTACGCACCAGACGTTGCGCGGTGCTCAGCTGGGTCTGTGTCTGACGCAGCGAATCGAGGGTGACCATGAGGTCTTCGTTGCGGCGCTTGAGACTGGAGATCAACTGCTGTTCGCTGGCGACCAGATAGGAGAACGAGCGCCGCATGAATTGCGCGAGCAGGCGCGGTTCGCTTTCAATGAGGCGGTCGTAAGCTTGCTGCTCGATCACGTGCATGACCGAGCCGGTTGTCGCGACCGCGTTGGCAACGCGGGTGTGATCGCCGATGAAAAGCGTCAGTTCGCCGAAGAATTCGCGCGGTCCTATCAACTTGTCCGGCATGCCATCGCCGAATTCGAGGCGGATCTGTCCATTCTCGACAATGAACATGCTGCGGCCGAGTTCGCCACGGCGGAAGATCACTTCGCCGGGATTGACTTCGCGCCGATCACTGACCGTGATGAAGAGGGCGAGCTCGCGCTCTGAGAGTTCTCTCGGCAGCAACGGCGCACGGGTTCGCTGGGCGAAAGTGCCGATCGGCGTGACATTGCTGGTATTCGAATTGTTCGACACGGCTACCCCGACGCTGTGCGATCCGAGCCCGGATCTTACCGGATTGGAGCGTGTAATAACGCATGGGATTGTGCGCATCAGGATGCATTGAAGAGTGATAGATGGCGCCAGCCCTCAGGCAGATCTGGATCATGGCCTTTGGCGAACCCCGGTCGGAAGCTCCGCCAGACGGCTTGCCCGAGCGTGCAGGGGTCGTAGATCGAACCTGCGCCGGTGCGCAGGCTCGTTCAATCACGGTGACTTCTGCCACATGCCGTGAGGATTGGCGATTGTCATGCTGATCGTGCCGACCCGCCCCAGGGTCAGGCGATGGGTACCGCACTCCGGTCCGGTTCCCGCGCAGCGCCGACTTCGGAACAACCCGGCCTGGATTCCCACCAGGCTGACCCCAATCCCCACGTTCCGATGTCGGCGCCTCGCGCGGCGGCTCAGGCCGCTTTTTCTTTGCTCGTGAACTGTTCTTCTTCCGTCGAACCGGTCAGTGCCGTGGTCGAGGACTGGCCCTGTTGAATCGCCTGGGTGACTTGATCGAAATAGCCGGTACCGACTTCGCGCTGGTGCTTGACGGCGGTAAAGCCGCGATCGGCCGCAGCAAATTCGGCTTCCTGCAATTCGACGAACGCGCTCATCTGGTTGCGTGCATAGCCGTAAGCCAGATTGAACATCGAGTAGTTCAGTGCATGAAAACCGGCCAGAGTGATGAACTGAAACTTGTAACCGTAGCCTGCGATTTCCTTCTGGAATTTGGCGATCGTTGCGTCGTCGAGGTTTTTCTTCCAGTTGAATGAGGGCGAGCAGTTGTAGGCGAGCAACTTTCCGGGAAATTTCGCGTGGATTGCCTCGGCGAACTTGCGCGCGAATTCGAGATCAGGCTTGCCGGTTTCGCACCAGACCAGATCGGCATACGGGGCATACGCAAGACCACGGCTGATCGCCTGATCAAGCCCGTTGCGGGTCTTGTAGAAACCTTCAATCGTGCGCTCGCCGGTCGCGAATGGCTGGTCATTGGCATCGATATCACTGGTCAGCAGATCGGCCGCTTCGGCATCGGTCCGCGCAACGATCAAGGTCGGCACGCCCATGACATCAGCAGCAAGCCGCGCGGCGTTGAGCTTGTCGATGGCTTCGCGGGTTGGCACGAGCACCTTGCCGCCCATGTGGCCACACTTCTTGGCCGAGGCCAGCTGGTCCTCGAAATGCACGCCGGCCGCTCCGGCCTCGATCATCGCTTTCATCAACTCGAAGGCGTTCAGAACGCCGCCGAATCCGGCCTCGGCATCGGCCACAATGGGTTGCAGGTAGTCGACCGAATCATTGCCTTCGGCATGATTGAGCTGGTCGGCACGCAACAGGCAATTGTTGATGCGCTTGACCACGGCAGGGACCGAATCGGCGGGATACAGCGATTGATCTGGATACATCTGGCCAGCAAGGTTGGCATCGGCGGCGACCTGCCAACCCGACAGATAGATCGCCTTCAAACCCGCTTTCACCTGCTGCATGGCCTGGTTGCCGGTCAGTGCACCGAGCGCATTGACGAACGGTTCGCTGTGCAAGCTGTTCCAGAGTTTCTCGGCACCGATGCGAGCCAGCGAATGCTCGATATGCACGCTGCCGCGCAGGCGCACCACATCCTCTGCCGAGTAGTTGCGCTTGATGCCGCTCCAACGTGGGTTGCTGGCCCAATCACGGCTAAGTTCGGCGGCGCTGGGCATCGTGGTATGGGTCATGGCTGGCTCCTGGTGAATCGTTTTGGTGGTTGGCGGGATAATGTGGCGTGCTGGTCGGACTGGATCGTTTTCTTGCGGGCTGGCGTCAGGGCAGTCGTGCGTAAGCGGGTAGGGTCAGAAATTCGGCAAGCACATCGGCATGGGTCAGTTCGCCGAGCATCTCTTTCGCTTCGTGGATGCGCCCTTGGCCGGGCAGGCCACTTTGCGGCAAGCGCGCTGCGCAGCCGGCCAGGACTTCATCAAACAAGCTGAAATCAATGGCGCTGCCGTCATCGAGACGCAGGCCTTCGTGGTGCAGCCATTGCCAAAGTTGTGCGCGAGATATCTCCGCCGTAGCGGCATCTTCCATCAAGTGATGGATCGGAACGCAGCCGAGCCCATCGAGCCACGCGGCGAGGTAGCGCACGCAAATATCGATGTTGTTCTCGAAACCGGCAGCGCTGATCGTGCCGACCGGCGCGATGAGAAGATCATCAGCGCTGACGTGGACATCCTCACGCGAGCGATCGAGTTGATTGGGCCCCGTCAGAACCTTGTCGAACTCCTCAAGCGCAACCGGAATCAAACCGGGATGGGCCACCCAAGTGCCATCGTGGCCAGCGCGTGCTTCACGTTGCTTGTCCGCGCGAACCCGTGCGAGAGCTGCATCATTCGCGGCGGGGTCGTTGCTGATCGGAATCTGTGCGGCCATGCCGCCCATCGCGAAAGCCCCTCGGCGATGGCAGGTCTTGATCAGCAGTTCGCTGTAGGCCTTCAGGAACGGTGCACTCATACCGACCTGGCCGCGCTCGGGAAGAACATGGTCGCGGCGCGCGCGGAAGGTCTTGATATAGGAAAAAATATAGTCCCAGCGGCCACAGTTGAGGCCGACGATGCGGCTGCGCAGCGACCAAAGAATCTCGTCCATCTCGAATGCAGCGGGCAAGGTTTCGATCAAGACAGTTACCTTGATCGTGCCGGCTGCCAGTTCGAGTTCGGTCTCGGCGTGGCTGATGGCAGCATCCCATAGTGCAGCTTCGTGATAGCTCTGCAACTTGGGCAGATAAAGAAACGGCCCGCGCGATTTCGCTTGCAGCGCCGACGCGTTGTGAAAGACGAACAAGCCAAAATCAAACAACGACGCGCTGATCGGATCGCCATCGACTAGCACATGCTTTTCCTCGAGGTGCCAGCCGCGCGGGCGCACGATGAGTACCGCAGGATCAGCTTTCAGCGTGTATTGGCGGCCCTCTGGCGATTTGAAATCGATGGTGCCAGCGACGGCATCGGCCAGATTGATCTGACCCTCGATGATGTTGTCCCAAGTCGGTGAGGTCGAATCCTCGAAATCGGCCATGAACACCTTGGCGTTCGAATTCAAGGCATTGATGATCATCTTGCGATCGACCGGACCGGTAATTTCGATGCGGCGATCAAGCAGGATCGGAGGGATTGGCGCGACCAACCAGTCTGATTCACGGATCGAGGCGGTTTCCTCGGAGAATCCCGGCGATTCTCCGGCATCGAATCGCGCCTGACGTTGCTCTCGACGCAACAGCAGAGCGCGCCGCTCTGTTTCAAAGCGTCGATGCAGACGCGCCACGAAGGCCAGTGCAGCTTCACTCAGAATGCGCTTGTTTCCCGCTGCACGGAGTTCGACTCCGGTGGTGATGTTGTGACTCTGAGAAGGTGTCTGGTCGGAGGGCATACGCAGAAGCATCGTTGGCAGTTCGGATCGTCACGGTACATCGTTGGCTTTACGTTTGACAAAACGAATGTTTCAATGCGACACATTGAGTTTGTTGATAGTACGCCCAAGTTATTGAATCAAAGGCGGTTGCTGGCCCGTTTTGGAAGCCGATAAATGTTGCGACGCGACAAATCCAAAGGTGGAAGCGGCCGTGGCAAGGTCTCGCGTTCCGCGGAATCGCAGCCGCGCTTCTACTACAAGGGCAGCCGACTCAAGCAGTTGCGCGCTTTCTGCTATGCGGTGAAGTTCGGCACATTGACCCGCGCCGCAGAAGCGCTCTTCCTCTCCCAGCCCTCGGTCAGCTTGCAGCTGGGCGCACTCGAGTCGGAATTGGGCTGCGCGCTGATAGAACGTCGACGGCGCAGGGTCACGCTTACCGTTGAGGGCCAGGCGCTCTACGAGATCGCGCGGCCGCTGGTCGAAGGGCTGGAGGGGCTCGACGAGGCATTCTTCGCAGCGACCCGAGGCAGTCGGCGCTCCACGCTGGACATTGCCTGTGGCAACTCGACAATCCAATACCTGCTGCCGGACATGGTTGCCGCGTTTCGCGGCCAGCATCCGAATATCCATTTGAACCTGCACAACGTCACCGGTACCGACGGCCTCGCCTTGCTGCGCTCCGACGAGGTCGATTTCGCCGTTGGCTCGATGGTCGACGTACCGAACGACCTTTCCTACGAAGCACTGCATCATTTCGACCCACTGCTGATCACGCCTCTCGGTCATCCGCTCGCCAACAAGGCCGAGGTGGCCCTGGAAGATCTGTCCCCATTCGGCCTGATCCTGCCGCCGAAGCGACTGACCACGTATCGTCTGGTCGATCTTGTCTTCCAGGAGCGCAAGGTGCCGTACGAGGTCGCCATCGAGGTTGGCGGCTGGGAGGTTATCAAGCAGTACGTGGCCATGGGCCTGGGCATTTCCATCGTCACCGGCATCTGCCTGGCCGAGGCC
>JBDSPX010000118.1:0-4898 GCA_039930065.1 Dokdonella sp. | reverse complement strand
ACCCCTGTGCGTTCGTCCACGAACCCTCTCCCCCAACTACAAAAAAAGCCCCTTTCGGGGCTCGTTTTTGTAGCTGGCGGAGAGGGTGGGATTCGAACCCACGGTACGCTATTCACGTACGCCTGATTTCGAGTCAGGTACATTCGACCACTCTGCCACCTCTCCGGAAGTGGGCCGCGAATGATACGGGGAGAGTCAGGGTCTGACAAGCTTGGCGTGTTGTTTCGACCGACTGGAAAAATACTCGGAGACGTCTGAATCCAGAGTTTTGCGCAAATGGGGATGTTGTTCCTGGCGCCATCCTGAATCTCACCGTCAATCGTTCGCCTTGGGCACGTCGAAGGACTCTCCCAGTGTGCCGAGGCAGCGGCAATATAGAGACATGGTTTGCCTTGGCAAGCTCAGGACAGGCTCAGCTCATCACGATCGTATCGTGGTGAGCGTCTATCGCGGATTACCAAGCGGTTGATTTCCTACCGCGCCGCCGGCGTCGTCCCGCAAAATTGCTGCCTGACTTGCATCGCCTCAGGCATCCACGCGTTCAACTGGTCGATTCGGGTGCCTTCGGCGGGATGGGTCGACATGAATTCGGGTGGTTTCTGTTTGCCGAGTGCGGCCATGCGTTCCCAGAGCTTGGGCGCTTCCTGCGGGTTGTAGCAGGCCGCGGCGGCAAGCAACAGGCCAACGTGATCGGCTTCGGACTCGTGGCTGCGCGAGAATGGCAGCAAGACACCATATTGCGTCCCGGCCCCAATTGCAGCCATCACCATCTGGCGCTGCTGCGGATCCATTTCACCAGTCGACATACTCGCCGCGATCGAACCCATCTGCACCAGTTTCTGCTGGGCCATGCGTTCGCCACCGTGACGCAACAGGGCATGGGCGATCTCGTGGCCCATGACGACGGCCAAGCCATCATCGTTCTTGGCGACCGGGATGATGCCGGTGTAAACGGCGATCTTGCCGCCTGGCAAGCAGAACGCATTGACCTGATCAGACTGGATCACGCTGACCTGCCAATCGTAGGAGCCCCAGTCGGTGGTTGCGGGGGTTCCGTTGGTATCGGCAAGGTACTTTTCGACCTTGGGTGCGGCTACGACGAGGCGCTGTGCGATGCCTTGCACTTCCTGCGGCACCGGGCCGGTACGAACCACCTCGGATTGCTGCAGGATCTCCTGATACGACTGCAGGCCAAGCGCGGCTTCTTCCTCGGCGCTGGTATCGAGCAACTGCTTGCGGCCCGTGAACGACGCCGCGTTGCTGTGGCTGAAATAGTAATAGCCGAAATACAGACCGAACAGCAGGATCGGCCAAAGCTTGAGGCCGCGTCGGCCTCCCTGACTGCCTGCTTGCGACGAACGATTTCCGAAAGGCCCCATAAGATTCTCCTGATGCACCCACGCAGCTTAAACGCTCATTGGGCCAGGCGCTTCACGTATCGACGATTGTTTTGGTTTTCGTTCAGAGTTCGCGCGCAATGCGGAAGCCGACGCGCGCACTCCGTGTACTCGCGCCGACACCGAGTCGATAGGCGGAACGGATCTGCAGCGGTGCGCTGCCCCATGAGCCACCGCGAATCACGCGTTGCTCGCAGCCGGGGTTGATCCAGGCCGTGCTGTCACGTGGTGCGCGAATGTAGTTGTCGTGCCAGCAATCATTCACCCATTCCGAAAGATTGCCATCGATGTCGTAGAGCCCGAACGGATTTGCCGGAAACGTCTTGACGGCGGCGGGTCCCCAAAACTTGTCACCATAATTTTTGAATGCACGTCCCCAACTACGCTTGCTTGGCGAACGGTCGCCATCGCCGGTGACGTTTGCGAGCACGCTCGGCGGATCACCATCGCCCCACCAGTAGCGCGTTTGCGATCCAGCACGCAATGCATATTCGAACTCGGCTTCACTGGGCAGGCGATAGTGCTTTCCAGTGCGCTGCGACAGCCATTCAACATATTCGTTGGCATCGTTCCACGAGATATTCAGCACCGGTAGTTTGTCGCTGGCGCGATTGCCTTCGTAATCGCGCTGCCAATCGATGCCACGACGATCGATCATGCGGCCGCTGCTCTCGTCGTAGACGCTGCCGGTTCCGACACGCTCGGCATCAGTGCGATAGCCGACCGCTTTGACGAAGGCGCGGAACTGGCCCACGGTGACTTCGCTCTGGCCCATGGCGAATCCGGTTTCGATCCTGACCTGGCGCTGCGGATCTTCATCATCCCGATGGCCTTCTTCGGAAGCCGGAGAGCCCATCAGGAACTGCCCTGCCGGGATCACCACGACGGCCGGTGCAGAACCACTGGTATCGAGGAAACGATCGTTGAAAACCTGGCCGGGCGAAAAACTCGCGTACAAGCGCGCGTTGCGCAATCGCTCGTTGAATGCATCGAGTCCGCCCAGATCGGTACTGATGGCTTGAGCCTCCTTGGCGAGCGTCTCTGCGAGATCGGCATTGCCCGCATCGAGTGCCGAGCGCGCTTGCGACAACACGGTTTCGCCGCGCTGGCGACGCAAACCTTCAATCTGCGAGCGCGTATCGAGCAAGGCCTGTGAACCTGGCCGAATCGAAGAAGCATCGGCCAGAATCGCATCGGCGTTGACGAAATCATCCTGCGCCGCGGCGCCCAGCGCGCGATCCAGAAAGCCGCGTTCAATGCGAGCCAGTCCTTCATCGGCAATGCGATTGCCGGGATCGAGCGTGAGCACTTTGCGATACACGGCCAACGCGTTGTTATCCCCGTCGCCGATCATCCGATTCTGTTTGAGCAGCTCTGCCGCGGCAGCCAGCATCGGCATCACATCACTCAAGGTCTTCAGACGTGCCTTGAGATTGCTGAGCTCGGCATCGGAATGCGGCAGTTCGGCGAATTGCGCCGCATAGCGTTGCGCCTCAGCCTCATCCCCGCGCTCCAGAGCAGCCAGCGACCAGTCGCGAACCGCACCGCCGATGCGAGCCAATGCATCGTGTGCTGCAGAATTGTTCGCATCCTGAAGGAGAATCTGACGATAGAGGCCAACGGCGTTGTTGCCGGGCGGCTCGAACACCTTGCCCTCGTCTTCCTGATTGCGTGCTGCCTTGAGCAAGGTCGCCACCTCCTTGGTCACCGGAGCAGGCGGGCCCATTGCAATGGCTTCGGCCAGCGTGGTTCCGACAATCGGCTCGCCGCTTGCGTCGTTGCCGATCAGCGGCGTCGCATGATCGATAACCCAGGGCGCTCCATTCAGCGGAGCCGTAGTCGCCGTCTGCACCTGCGTTTGCGGCTCGAAATGCAAGATTCCCGGGAAAAACCGGTAGCCGAGCGCGAACAGCAACAGAAGGATGCCTAATGCACCGCCCCAGTTGCGTTGCTTATTGACGTTCTCCGTACCGGGCATGAGTGCAAACAGAAAGGCTGACAGCAGCGTGTCAGCACCTTAGGCTATCGTGGGACGCGTCCGCAACCGCGATCGCATCTTATTGTTTAGCTCCCGTATCTTTAAAAGGAAGGCGCAACTTGGCAGCCTGGATCGACCGTACCGAAACCCTGCACGAACTCTCGCAACATTCCGGCCATCTGATCGGCCTCGATACCGAGTTCATGCGCACCGACACGTTTGCGCCGAAGCTGGCCTTGATCCAGATCGAAATTGCCGGTCACATCGCCTTGATTGATCCGGTTGGCGATATCGACTTGGGCGGCCTTGGAGCACGTCTCGGCCATCCAGAAACGATCTCGATCATGCACAGCGCGAGCGAAGATCTCGATGCGCTCAGTCCGCTCTTGCCGAATAGTCTCGGTACCTTGTTCGACACCCAGATTGCCGCGGCATTTGCCGGGCTCGGCCCGGGCCTTGGCTATCAGAAGCTCGTTCTCGCGGTTTGCAATGTCGACTTGCCGAAAGGTGAAACCCGATCCGATTGGCTGAAACGCCCGTTGAGCGATTCCCAGCTCGAATACGCCGCACAGGATGTCGTTCATCTACCGACCTTGCATGCCAATCTGTCGGCGCGTCTGGCCGACCGTGGATTCACCGACTGGCACGCCGAGGATTGCGCCCGCCTCGTCGAACGCGCGCGCCATCGCGAACCCGACCTGCAACCGCAAACCGGCTACCGCGGTGCCGCCGACTGGACACGCGAGCAACAAGCTCTGCTCCGCCGCGTGCTGATCTGGCGCGACGCCACGGCACGGCGCATCGACAAACCACGTCCGTGGATTCTCGATGATCCGCGGCTGCTCGATCTCAGCGCGAGCCCGCCATCCAACGTCAACGATCTGGCCGAACGCGCACGTGGACTGCGCGCGTTGCGCGGCGAGCAACGCACTGAACTCTTCGAAGAATTGATCCGACCACTCGCCGAGGACGAACTCGAATTCGATGCCATTCCCGCTGCCGCCGACAGCGACGAGCGCCGCATGATCCGCGCGCTCAAGGAAATCGTCACCGCCAAAGCCACTGAACTCGATATCCCTGAAGGCTTGCTCTGCTCGCGCCGTCATCTTGAAACCCTGTATGTTTCACGGCGCTGGCCAGCGGCACTTGAAGGTTGGCGCGAAGCGATCCTGCGCGACGCATTGACGGCGCGGTTGGCAGAAGTCTAAATAACGGCGGCCCCATTTCGTCAATCACGAGCGCCTCCTGATACGTGCTCGTCGCCCCTGCGAAGGCACGGGCCCAGCGCCTCTCGTTCACAAGCGGCACGAACACGAGCCAACAGCTGCTTGCTTGGCGCAATCCAAACCATCCGATATGATCCGGAAGCACGCAGGATTCGGCCCCAACCGATGAATCATCCCGCGAACGATTCAAAGGGGCGGTAGCTCAGCTGGGAGAGCGTCGCGTTCGCATCGCGAAGGTCGTGGGTTCGATCCCCATCCGTTCCACCAATCAGGAAGGCCCGGACATTTCATCCGGGC
>JBDSPX010000117.1:0-2910 GCA_039930065.1 Dokdonella sp. | reverse complement strand
GTGCTCGCGGACGTATCCACATCATCAATCTCGAAAAGACCTTGCCGCTGTTCAACGATGCGATGAACTTCGTGTCGGGCCTCGCGCAGAAGCGCGGCACCCTGCTTTTCGTCGGCACCAAGCGCTCGGCACGTGACGCGATCAAGGAAGATGCCGCCCGTTGCGGCCAGCCCTACGTCGCAGCGCGCTGGCTCGGCGGCATGCTGACCAACTTCCGCACGGTCAAGCAGTCGATTGCCCGCCTGAAAGAAATTGAAGCCATGTCGGTTGACGGTCGCTTCGAGAAGCTGGTCAAGCACGAAGTGCTGCAGCTCAGCCGTGAGCGCGAGAAGCTTGAGCGTTCGCTTGGCGGCATCAAGGACATGGGCCGTCTGCCCGACGCACTGTTCGTGATCGATATCGGCCACGAGGACATCGCGATCCAGGAAGCCAAAAAGCTCGGCATCCCGGTTATTGCCGTGGTCGATACCAACTATGACCCGAGCCTCGTCGACTACGCGATCCCCGGCAACGATGACGCGATCCGCGCCGTCCAGCTCTACACCAGCGCTGTCGCTGATGCCGTGCTCGAAGGCAAGGCTGCGCAGCCGACGGTCGCCGTCAACAACGACGAGTTCGTCGAAATGGATGCCGATGGCAACCCGATGATGAAGGATGATCGTCGCAAGCAGGCTCCGCGCGGCAAGCCGCAAGCCAAGCGTGGCGCACCGCCGCCGTCTGGCGCGCGTCGCAATGGTCCGGGTGGCAAGCCGCATTCAGACGCCCGACCGGCAGCCAAGCCTGAAGCCGCCGCTGCAGCCGAAACACCTGCTGCTGCGCCGGAAGCTGCCGCTGAAGCGCCTGCTGCAGAGTAAGTAACACCGCCACCTTGCCCGTTTGGCAAGGTGGCCCAAGTCCCCTCGCCCGCGCATCGCGTCGGGTGAGGGGGCAAAAGATGCTGCATGACCGTGATCCAGGGAATCTCCCCAGGCAACTTCGCCTGCACGAGTTTCGAACTGGGTCACGGCACCCGCATCCCGTCCTTTTTTCGCGCGACATCCCAGTCGCGCCAAGCTTGAGAGGTTTAAGCGATGGATATCACCGCATCGATGGTCAAGGAGCTGCGCGAGCGTTCTGGCGCCGGCATGATGGAATGCAAGAAAGCGTTGACCCAGAACGAAGGCAATATCGAAGCCTCGATCGAGTGGCTGCGCAAGCAGGGTTTGGCCAAGGCCGACAAGAAGTCCGATCGCGTTGCTGCCGAAGGCCGCATCGTGCTCGCCCAGGTCGGTCACAAGGCGGCCCTCGTCGAGGTCAACAGCGAAACCGACTTCGTCGCCAAGGATGAGAACTTCCTCTCCTTCGCGGACCAAGTCGCTACGGCAGCACTCGAAGTCAACGACATCGAAGCACTCAAGGCAGCCCCGTTCCCCGGTGGTGGCACGGTCGAGGAAGCGCGTGCAGCTGTGATCGCCAAGGTCGGTGAGAACGTGCAGATTCGCCGCATGGTCCACATCGAGAGCGCCAACGAGATCGCCGGCTACCTGCACGGCGGCCGTATCGGCGTACTCGTCGAGCTCAAGGGCGGCTCAGCCGAACTGGCGCGTGGTCTGGCCATGCACATTGCCGCCATGAACCCGCCGCATATTTCCGAGAAGGACGTGCCGGCCGAGTTCATCGCCAAGGAAAAGGAAATCGAGCTGGCCAAGATGTCCGACAAGGACAAATCCAAGCCACCGGAAATCCTCGAGAAGATCATCAGCGGCAAGATCAACAAGATCGTCAACGACGTCACCCTGACCGGCCAGCCCTACGTGCTCGATACCAACGAGACCGTCGGCAACGTGCTCAAGAAGGAAGGTGCCGAAGTGATCAGCTTCCACCGCCTGGTGGTTGGCGAAGGCATCGAGAAGGTTGTTGAAGACTACGCCGCCGAAGTGATGAAGCAGGCCGGTCTGGCCTGAGTCAAAGCTTCGAACGAATGATAAAGGCCGCGAAATTCGCGGCCTTTTTTCTGCGTCGAGATCAGGGTCAGGGCGGCGCATCGCCCACGTTTGAATCCGCGGGCGTCGCATTCCGCGCGTTGACCACGCGCACTGTCGTGTTGGAATCTGCGAGGACCGGCGGGTATTCGCTTGCACGCATCCGCGTTGAGCCGGTGACGACGCGAAACCACGACTAAACAAGGGCGATGACCCTCGTTCGAAGCGCTGTAATCGTGTCGTTGAACTCTCGTATGCGGTGTCGCGGTACTCTCGCAACATGCCAATGAGAAAAACGGGCGAAGACTGATGAATACCGACTCCCCTTCGGTCAAGGTGTCGAGTCTTGCTCACGCGTATGACGACTTGCGCTTCGTGCGCAATCGCACGTTCGATGAAATAGCCGTGGGCGATCGGGTCAGCATCGAGCGCACGTTGAGTGCCAGCGATATCCAGCTTTTCGCGGTGATCTCGGGCGACGAAAATCCGCAGCAAGTCGATCCTTCGTTCGCAGATGCCTCGCGCTTCCACGGCGTCATTGCCCATGGCATGTGGGGAGCCACGCTGGTCTCGGGTCTGCTCGGCACGCGTCTGCCCGGTCCCGGCACGGTCGCCCTCGGCCAGACCCTGCGTTTTCTCGCCCCGGTGTGCATCGGCGATACCCTGACCGTTGCTGTTGAAGTTACCCAGCGCAATCCAGGCAACCACGAACTCACACTCGCCTGCACCTGCACGAATCAGGATGGCGTGATCGTCATCGAAGGCGAAGCGACCGTCATCGCACCGGACGAACGCATCGTGCGTCCGCGTGCAACCTTGCCCGAGGTGCGCCTCGGCAACGGCGATGGCGTGCGTCGCTTGCTCGATGCAGTCCGTGAATTGCCCGCGATCCGTTGTGCGGTCGTGCATCCGTGTGATGAAACCTCGCTGGCAGCGACGCTCGAAGCGC
>JBDSPX010000116.1:0-3772 GCA_039930065.1 Dokdonella sp. | reverse complement strand
GACGACGATGACTTCAAATTGATGGAAGGGGATTGCAGACATGGGCGTGAAGCACTGGAATCAATCGCGCAATTCTAGCCCGGACTTTTCGCGAATACCCACGTGGATCGCGCAGGACGTCGGATTCGCGCTGTTTTTCGCGATTGAGGCCAGCGCGGGCGCTATCGCCGAATGGGCGGTAAATGTCGTGAATTCAAAGGACAGGCGAAGGCGTGCGCCAGGCATGAACTGTCCGGACTATTGCGGCCAACCAAGCCTGCCCGATTGGCACGAAATCTGCTGACGTTTCATTGCACTCCCACCGGCGCTAAGCGTATGCGAGCACGCGAAGGTCGGAATTCAGGGGCTGGCCACGTGCCGGTGGGAGCTTGCACCTTGACGACAATTGCGCATGCCTTTGCGCTGCCTTGAGTGATCACACGGCGCTTGGAGGCGGAAACCCGGCAGTTCGCTACACACGCTTGAAGCAGCGCACCTGGTGGACGCGGATTTCTGCGCTTCGCTCGGTTCCGCCACGCCGCTCAATTCCCAAGCAGGCGAGCAACGAGCGCTTCGCCACGAATCCCTCGAAAGACTAAACCCTGCCGTCCAAGCGCGAGCCTTGAATAAGGCTGGCACCCGGCGGTCATAGGAACAGGGGGGATCCAAGAGGACCATATGCCGGATGCCAGATTTGACTGGTCACTGGTCCGATCACTCGATGCCGCACTCCAAAGGGCACGACATCTCGTTCGGACAGCGGATTGAACCATATCGGTAACAGCGATTGACAGACTGTGACCTAAATCGCGGAAAACCGGCAGACCCTGTTGCTGCCCGTCATCGCCGGTCATTTTACGACAAGAAACGTCAACCGGTTCTCACCTATCTCGATCATTCAGTCAAATTTCAGGATATGCCGTCGTTGGCACGCCCTTTGCTACTACTAAAACATCCACCCGAATCCCAAGGAGTTCACCGCCATGCTTACTTCCGCCACGATGAGTCTGAACCCGCTCTTCCTTCGCCACGATTTGATGATCGAACTCGGCCGCCTTGAGATGGCCATGCAGGACATGCGCGGCACGTCCGTGATCGAACAAACCACATCCCAGTTGCAGCAGTTGGAAAGTCGCCGCGCTCGCATCAATGAAGCGCTGAGCCGCCTGCCAGCCTGAAGCAACGCCACACGTAGAAATCCCTGGGGGGATCGGTAGACCGCGCAGCAATGCGCGGTTTTTTTTCGTCCGCAATTTTGACAGCTCTACTACTGACGCCGTGAAGAAGGGTGCTGCGGTGGCGCCGACAGACGCATAGGCGCTGGCGCCGGTGCGCTGCGAATAGCGGATGGCGCGGATTGAATCGTCGACGAACTGCGAATGGGAGCCGAGCCACGGCCGAGCGGAGCGCGTTGATGCGATGAGGGCGTCCTGTCAGCCGATGCATTCGGTCGCGCATAGGGACTCATGAAACTGGCGCGCGGCGCCTGCTGCTGTCGAAACCCCTTCGCCGAAGCGGGCGCCTGGATTGTGTCGCGGCGGGCAAGCGCACTGCGCGAGGCGCGCTCATGCTGAGCGCGACTATTGCGCGAATCGGTCGGATCGTAGTGTGGATAGGACGGAATCCACCAGACCGGTTGGTAGCCATAACCATAATACGAATACGGACTGCCATAGCCGTAACCGCCAAATCCGTAACCGAAGCCAAGGCCCACACCGACGGAGCCGTAGCCGTATCCCGATGAATCGATCACCACGTCGGCGGACGTGGAATCGTAGTAATAGTCACCGCGGTCTTCGTAGCTGTAGTAGTTGCTGCCGGTACTCGCACATCCAGACACCAACAACAGGGTCAGCAGGCCGAGGAAAGGACGTCTCATGATGCTCTCCACACGCTGTCGCGTAGGTCAGGTAATGAGCAACATGCTCCCGCATGTCACGCGTTTCAAGTTTTTCAGCAAACTGGCGAGCCTGCCGTGAAGATTTCAGCCAAGCTACGCCGCACAATGTCCGTCAGATCGGCAGACAACGATCGTACATTCTGGATTCTCGCCAGTTCGAATCGCATCAGTTCGCGGCGTCGATGCTCGTAGCGTCGCCATGAGCCGAATGATGTCGCCAAACGTGCCGCCACCTGAGGCATTGTCTGGTCAAGCCGAATGACCGCATCGGCGACAAATCGGTAACCGGCACCATCGACACGATGAAATCCACGCGAATTGCGCAGCGCAAATCCAAGCAACAAGGCATAGACCTTGTTCGGATTGTCCCAGCGGAAGTCATCATGACGGGTCAGGGTGTCAACGTTTGACAGCGTTTGCTCGTCAGGAACGGTCGCCTGAACCGTGAACCAGCGATCCATGACGGTAGCCGCATCGGAATATTGCGCAGCGAAATCATCAAGCACGCGTGCGGAATCCGCATCTTGACCGTGAACCAGACTAGTCAAAGCGGTCAATTTGTCACTGAGGCAAAGCGCATCACGGTAATGGCGATGGGCCAGCGCATGATGTTTTGAGTCCGCGGCACACAGCAGCGCAAGGCAGCGATTGCGCAGTCGTCGACGCGATTGCGCCAATGCATCCATGCCTTCTTTCGATGCAACGGCAAGTGCGTGATATCGATCCAACAAGGCGCTCTCCAGCGCTTTGGCCATCGAAATCTCAAGCTGCGAACGTGCGCCATGCAGCGCTTCGGGATCGATCTCGGTCAATGCCTCGCCGAGAGTTCCCTCGTCGGCCAAGGTCAGCATCTCGGCAAACGTCGATGGTTCGAGCGCGGCATCTTCGAACCCGGCGCGCAAACTCTTGATCCATGCGTCGAAAGCGCCACCGCCCCGTAGATCCCCGTGCAGGCAGGCCGCAAACAGTTCCCGCGCGAGAGAATCCGAGGCGAGCCATCGATTGAAGCCATCGTCTTCATGGCCGGCGAGCATCGCGAGCGAACGCCAATGCGCGGAATGCACGGTGCGAACCGGGGCCGAATAGCCGCGCAACAAGGAGGGTATCGGCTCGCTGCCGAGATTGCGGAAGCTGAATCTTGCGCTGGGCTTGTCCAGCAGCAGGACCGTTTCAGATACGCCTGACGCGACACCGTCGCAATCAATCATGAGGCGACTGCCGTCACGATCAAACAAGGCCAACGCCAGCGGAATCGGCAAGGGTTGTTTGTGCTCCTGGCCGGGAGTCGCTGCGACCTGTTGTGAAATTTGCAGATTAAAACGGCATTCCGACGCATCGTAGCTGCCATCAACGCTCAGCTGGGGCGTACCTGCCTGGGTGTACCAGACAAGCCACGGCGCAAGATCACGACCGTTTGCGTCGCCCAATGCGGCGAGAAAATCCTCAACGGTCACGGCCTGCCCGTCGTGGCGCTCGAAATACAGATCCATGCCACGACGAAAACCTTCGCGACCAAGCAAGGTCGCCAGCATGCGCACGATTTCGGCACCCTTGTCGTAGACCGTGGCGGTATAGAAATTGTTGATCTCGCTGTATTCGGAAGGTCGCACCGGATGCGCGAGCGGACCGGAATCCTCGCTGAATTGCGCGCGCCAGAGCGTGCGCACATCCTCGATGCGACGCAGCGTGCGCGAAGCAAGATCGGAAACAAATTCCTGCTCGCGGTAGACGGTCAAGCCTTCCTTCAGACACAGCTGGAACCAATCGCGGCAGGTCACCCGATTGCCCGTCCAGTTGTGGAAATACTCATGCGCGATAATTCCTTCGATATTGACATAGTCGGTGTCGTTCGCCGTTTCCGGCAGGGCCAGGATATATTTGTCGTTGAAGACG
>JBDSPX010000115.1:0-6533 GCA_039930065.1 Dokdonella sp. | reverse complement strand
GCCCGTATAGAAACCCACGCGATTGTCGACGAACAGCGCGAGACAACCCTGGCCGATGCAGTACAGCAGGGATAGCCACAGCACGGTGCTGTACTTGCCGAAGAAGCGATCGGAGATCCAGCCGCCGAGCAGCGGAAAGAAATACACGCCGATCACGAAGGTGTGGAACACATCCTTGGCAATGCCAGCGCGCTCGGCGACCGGTGCGTAGAGCAGCAAGGTCGTGATCAGGAACGGCGTGAGGATATTGCGCATGCCGTAGAAGCTGAAGCGCTCGCAGGCCTCATTGCCGATGATGTACGGAATCTGGCGCGGCATGCGCGCGGCGTCCTGCTCGTCGTTCTCGGGCTTCGCGGAAATCGCTGTCATGGTGGGTTCTGCATCGGTGGATTTGCGGGCTACTATGCACGCTGCGACGCAGGGCGGGAACCTTGGCGGGTTTTGGGATCAGCCATGAATTCTTCGCTCCCTTTGCCGTCATCCCGGCGAAGGCCGGGATCCAGTGCCTTTGGCGTCACATTTGAAGTCGCTGGGTTCCTGCCTGCGCAGAAACGACGAGCAAAAAGGGCTTCACCGCGATCAGTTTCGCGGCATCACACATTCCAATCAGTTCGTCGACGGATCGACACCACACGGGGAGAGTTCCATGAGCGTCACCGCTGAACCTGCACCGCAATTGACTCTGCGCGCGGTCGTCCTGTCCGTCGTGCTCGTCGTTATTCTGGCGGCGGCGAATACCTATCTGGGCCTGTTCGCGGGCATGACGATTGCCTCGGCAATTCCGGCAGCGGTTGTTTCGATGGCCGTGCTGCGCTTGCTCGGCGGTGGCGGCATTCTCGAAAACAACATCGTCCAGACCGGCGCGTCGGCAGGATCATCGATTGCATCGGGCGTGATCTTCACGATTCCGGCCTTGGTGATTCTCGGTTACTGGAAGGAATTCGAATACCAATGGGTGTTCGCGATTGCCGGACTCGGCGGTCTGCTTGGCGTGATTTTTTCGGTGCCATTACGGCGCTCGCTGATCGTCGATCAGGGCCTCGCCTTTCCCGAAGGCAAGGCGGCCGCCGAAGTCTTGAAGACCGGCGAGAATCCCGGCCAGGGCATCAAGACGCTCGGCATTGCGGCCATGCTTGGCGGCTTCGCCAAGATCGGTGCAGCAAGCGGTCTGCGCTTGTTCCCAGATACGGCCGCCAGCGCGGCCTGGGTCGGCAAAAGCATTGCCTACATGGGAACCAATCTCTCGGCGGCCCTGCTCGGTGTTGGTTACATCGTCGGCCTCAATATCGGCATCGTCGTTTTGCTCGGTGCCGTGATCGGCTGGAATATTGCGATTCCGATCTACAGCAGCTTTTTCCTCGATACCGATCCCGTGCTTGCGGCAAAGGTTCTCTCGGCCAGCGCCGAGGATGCGGCCGGCATTATCTGGTCGGCACAGATCCGTTATCTCGGCGTCGGCGCGATGCTGATCGGCGGAATCTGGACGCTGATCTCGCTGCGCAAATCGCTGTTCTCGGGCATCAAAAGCGGTTTCGACGCCACGCGCTCCGGCGTCACGACGGTCGTTGCGCATACCGAGAAAGACATCCCGATGAAATACATCGCGATCGGCCTCGTCTTATTCACCCTGCCGCTGCTGTGGCTGTACCAGAGCATCGTGCATCAATGGACCGCGAGTATTCCGATGACGATCATCATGATCGTTGCCGGTTTCCTTTTCGTCTCGGTGTCCGCTTATATGGCCGGCTTGGTCGGCTCATCGAACAATCCCGTATCGGGCATCACGATTTCGACGATCCTGTTTGCGGCGCTGATCCTCGTCGTGTTGCTCGGTCGTGATTCCTCGATCGGCGCGGTCGCCGCCATCATGATCGGCGCCGTGGTCTGCTGCGCCGCCTGCATCGGCGGTGACAATCTGCAGGATCTCAAATGTGGACATATCGTCGGCGCCACGCCGTGGAAGCAACAGCTCATGCTGGCGATCGGCGCTGTGTCTTCGGCCCTGATCATGGCGCCCGTGTTGAACCTGTTGCTGCATGCCTACGGCATCGGCTTGCCCACTGCCGAACATCCGAATCCTCTGTTGGCACCCCAAGCCAACCTGATGGCCTCGGTGGCCAAGGGCATATTCGGCGGCGAGTTGCCGTGGACGACGATCGGCATCGGCGCCGGCATTGGTGCGGTCATCATTGCCGTCGATTCGTGGTTGCAGGCAACCGGCAAGAAATTTCGCATCCCGGTGCTTGCCTGCGCGATCGGCATCTACCTGCCGATCGAATTGATGGTGCCGATCTTCCTCGGTGGTCTGCTCGCCTTCATCGTCGAGCGCAAGATGGGCGGTGCGAAAAATGACGAAGAACACGGCAAGATCCATCGCAATGGCATGCTGTTTTCGGCGGGCTTGATCACCGGTGAAGCGCTGATGGGCATCTTCATTGCGATCCCGATCGTTGTCACCGGTCGCGCCGACGTGCTCGCCCTGCCCGAGAACATGCAGTTCGGTGGTTGGCTCGGCTTGTTGCTGTTGAGTTTCATTGCATGGTTGCTCTATCGCTACGCAACCAAGCCGGAACCTGCGCAGATCTGATCGGACCGAAAATACAGGGTGCAATCTCGAAGGAGGGTTGCACCCTGTCAAGATGTGCGGACGATGAAAGCGAGAAGCCGAGGCCACGGGTTTCAACGCCGATCACGCTCACAATCTCAGCGATGCGTGCCGAAAGTCATGGGCGAAGACAAGCACGCTGGCTTAAACCATCAGCGCAAACTCGGCATCGAAAGAGCGATTCCCACACATCGAGGTTGCGCCATGAAGCTCCGCCCACTCGTCAGTCTGACTGCACTCGCGCTCGCCTTGAACCTGAGCCCTGCGATCGCCAAGATAAACATCGATACCGATCACTGCGATGTCGACAGCAACTATTCCACCCGCTTCGATGCGCAACAAATCACCTTCACCAATGACAAAACCCATCGTGTCGTGCGGCTTCTGCCCGGCGGCGTGATTGAAGTGGATGGCCATGCATTGGCGCTCAACGCCAACGATCGCGCGCATGCCGCCGAACTTGAGCAGGCGATCCGTGCGATCGTCCCGGAAGCCAAGAAGCTGGCGGTCGATGCCATTGCGATTGCCTTTGAAGCGGTCGGTCACGTATCGACTGCTTTCGCGAGCGATGCGCACGAGGCCCGGCAGAGCGCCGAACGCATCGCGCGAAGCGCCGAAGAACTCAAGCGCTCGATCAATGCGCGTGACGATTGGGGCCCGAAATCGGAACGTGAAATCAGCCAGCTGATCGAAGGTTCGGTCGGATCCCTGATTGGCGAGATGGTCGGCAACATCACGGCGCAGGCCATCAAGGTGGCCTTGAGCGGTGACGAGGCCGCAGTTGCCGAGCTTGAGGCGCGTGCCGATTCAATCGAGAAAAATGTCGAGAAGGCGGTCGGGCGTCACGCGGAAGAGCTCGAAGCCCGCGCTGATGATTTGTGCAAACGTGCCCACGAGCTTGATCGCATCGAATCGCAAATCAGCGCACGCTTGCCGGACGGATCGGCGCTCGACCTGGTTGAGGTCAAGCGCTGAGTAGAAATCCGATTATGGGCTGGCGATCTTGCGCGAGCGCCATTCGGCCTCGCGCTCGGGCTTTGCCCAGGCTTTGTAGAGTTCAATGAAGGTGTCGACGACATCCTGGCGACGCGGATGCGATGGAGCGTAGCCCTCGGCGTGGGTGAAAACGTTCCACGCTTCGGTGAGTTCCGATTCGGCTTCGGGATACTTCTTTTCGGCAACGAGTATCGTGGCCAATTCGCGGTGCATGATGCCGCGGAAGCCATTATCCGGCCAGGTAAGGTCGCCATATTTGACCGCCAGACGTCCGTGCATCTCGGCCGATTGCAGATCACCACTGTCGCGCAGCAATAGCGAGAGATTGGATTCGGCGATGACGGTGGTCGGATTCTTCGGCCCGTACAGCTTTTGCGCGAGTGTCGCCGCGCGCTCGTAGTAGGGTCGCGCTTCCTCGTTGCGTCCTTGTTGGCGGATCGCGCCGCCGAGATTGCTGATCAGGCGCAAGGTGACCGGATGATCGTTGCCGAACAGGCGCTCGATGATCGGAACTTGTGGCGCAAGTAAATTTTCGGCATCGGCGAAGCGTTTTTGCTCGAGGGCAACGATAGCCAGCCCGTTGACGGCGCCAAAGGTCCTGGAATGTTCCTCACCGTAGCGTGCGCGGTAGCGTCCCAGAAGTTCTTCGAGCAAGGTTCGTGCTTCGTCGAGGTGATTGGTGTCGATATCGACGCTGGTCAAATCGTCCATCGTGCTGAGTACATCATCGCTGTCGTCGCCGAATGATTTCCGTTGCAACGCGAGCACGCGATGGAAACGCTCGAGTGCGATATCGGACTTTCCGGCTGATGCTTCGATGCTGGCAAGGGTCGATTCGACGCTGAGGCGATCCTGAGCGCCCTCGGGCAACGATTCGACGTCAGCGAAGGCGGCCTCGCCGGCGACGAGCGCATCGGCCAACCGGCCCTGGTTCTGGAGATTGACCGCCGCCCTTGCGGCCAGTCGCGCAATCGTTCCGCGTGGCAGATTGGCAGCCCGTGCCGCTTCGACCGCTGCCGCAAAATGGATCTGCGCCAGATCGTAGTCGCCGAGCGACGCGTAACTGCCAGCGATCGTGCGTTCGATTTCCGAGCGAACCTCGGGTTGATCGGCAAGCTCGATACCAACTCGCCTGGCCGCCGAATCGAGGATCACGTGCATCAGCTGATTGTCCAAGCCACGCGCACGATCAGGATCAATGCCGGCCAGCATCGTGCGCACGAATTCGGCGACGCGATCCGCCTTGACTGCCTCGGCCTTGGCCAGTCGGGCTGACTCACGTGCTTCGCTGAGGCCATGCACGGCGACGCCGGCACCGACCAACAATGCGGCCAGCACCAAGCTCGCCGCGGCGATTCCGAAGCGGTGACGGGAAACAAATGAGCGCACCCGATAGAGGCTCGACGCCGGCATGGCCGCAACGGGACGTCGCTCGCGGTATCGTTCGAGATCTTCGGCGAGGGCAGCGGCCGAGTCATAACGATCGGCACGCTCAGTGGCCAGCGCCTTGCGCAGGATCGCGCGCAACTCGGCGGGCAGAATCCGCGCGGCAGTAAAAAGCGCGTTGGTATCTGCCCTCGTATCGAGTCGATCCGCGCCGCTGGCCAGCGCGGTGAGCAGGGTTTCGTGCGGCGCGCGCGTCGAGTGATGCGCCTCGGCCGTCAGTGCATTCGCATCGGAGCCGGTGAGGATTTCGCACAGCATCACGCCGAGCGAATACACATCGCTGCGCGTATCAATATCACGATGACGCCGATCGGCCTGTTCCGGACTCATGTAGATCGCCGTACCCGCCCGGTTTACGTGTGCATTTTCGACTGTTGTTCCATCGGCCGATACCTTGCCGCCGATGGCGATGCCGAAATCGATGATTTTCGGCATCGGTGTGCCGTCCACATCGCTGACGAGGACATTCTCGGGTTTCAGATCGCGATGGATCACGCCTTTCTGGTGCGCGTGCTGGACGCCTTGGCAGATGCGAATGAACAAGGCGAGCCGCTGATCGCGTGAAAGCGCATGTGAGCGGCAATAGTGGGAGACCGGCATGCCTTCGACATATTCCATCGCGATGAAGGCGTGGCCCTCGTCGGTCGTCCCCGCGTCGAAAATCTGCGCGATCGCCGGGTGCTGCATCTGCGCAAGCGCCTGGCGTTCAACCTCGAACCAGGCCAGTGCGAGCGGACTCGCGATTTGCGCACGAATCAACTTGAGTGCGACATCGCGATGCACGGGCGCGGTCTGCTCGGCCAGATAAACCTGACCCATGCCACCTTCGCCAAGCGCCCGCCGAATCTTGTAGGCGCCCAGTCGTGTGCCGGGCGCGAGCGAAACGCCATCCGCATTGCCAAGCGGTGCGCCTTCGAGTTCAGTCGCTGCGGTGGCGGAAGGATCGTTCGCTTGAGTCATGGGCGGATGGCTCGCAAATTGGGATGATCACCTGTTCGACTGTTGAGAGCCGGGAATTGTGGGAAGCGGCTTCAGCCGCGATGCTTTTCCTGACATCAACAACAATCTAGAAGCATCGCGGCTAAAGCCGCTTCCCACAGGAATTCGCTGCTGCGTGCCATGGCTGCTTCCCATTCTGGACTCCCGGCCCCATCACCACACGCCCGTATTGCCCATCGACAGCCAAGGCTCGCGCGGTGCCAACGCATCGCCCTTCTGCAGCAATTCAATCGAGATCAAATCGGGTGAGCGGACGAAGGCCATGTGTCCATCGCGCGGCGGACGATTGATCGTCACGCCTGCATCCATCAGGCGCTGGCAGGTCGCGTAGATGTCATCGACGGCAAACGCGAGATGGCCGAAGTTGCGGCCGCTGCCGTAGTCCTCGGTATCCCAGTTCCAGGTCAGTTCGATCTGACCGCGTGATTCATCGCCTGGCGCGGCGAGAAAGATCAGGGTGAAGCGACCTTTCTCGTAGTCGCGACGC
>JBDSPX010000114.1:0-19441 GCA_039930065.1 Dokdonella sp. | reverse complement strand
ACATTTGCGTTGAAAATTTGTATCCGTCGTCGCCCGGGATCCCGTTGCCGCCGCTAACGTAGGTGAACTCACCCGATTCCTTCAGCAGACGCACGATATCGCGTGCCGAGGCCGCATCGGGAGCGATGCCTTCAAGCCGCCCGCCTTTTTTCCACAGTGCAATATTTGTGATGCGGACCGAGGCCGACAAATATCGCGCGACAACCTGAGCCACGCGTTCGCGTGCATCGATCGGCAAGGCCGCGGCAGCAGCGCTGGCCAATGGCAAGGTCGAGTCCGACACCGGCAGGACCGGGGTTGGACCGGCCAGAGCCAACACCTCGCTGCGCAAGGCTCGCGCCGCGATTCGCGTCATCTTACTCAACGGGTGCGGATCGACACGATTTGACGGCACATCCAGGCGATCGATCGGGCCATCAATCTCGATGCCGTAGTTAGCGGCGATCGGACCGGCCGCACGCGCTGGCTGGTAGTAGCCCGCTTCAGTATCCCCACCAATGCGAATCGACCACTTCGTGCCGGTCGTGGTGCTCGTCACGCCAATATGACGCGCACGGAACTCGTGCAGCATCATGTTGCTGCCGCTGTTGGAGCTGCTGCCCTGCAGATAGTCGACCTCACCGCTGCCACCGACCGTGACCGCCGCGTTTGCACTGAGCGACAGCAGACCGATATCAACCTGCTCCAACCACAGGCGCAAGTTCGCACTCGGATTGATCGCGATGCGCAGTGCCGGTTGGCGCACGTGATCCACCAACACCGACAAGCGATCTCCTCCGATCAGCAAATCGTGTGCGGTGGCAATCTGCACGGTAAAGCAAACCTTGTCCGCTGCACCTGCGTGCGGCGCAGCGGTTGCCGAGGTGACTGACAGACCGCACGATCCCATACCCGGACAGGCCTGCGCACGATCCGGGGCCAATACGACATCGCGCGGCGCCGGCTGCTCGTTCGGATCGGCATCGAGCACGCGTGAGCGCTCGACCACGACAACCTCTCGCGTACCCGGGATTACGCGGTTCTCGCTACCCGATACGACACGCACCACGCAGTCGCTTGCCGTGATCTGAAGATGACGCAGATTGCCCAACTGCCCCGCATCGGGCGCCCAAGGTCGATCATTCGACTGGCGGACACGTGCGGCCTGGCTCAAATACGAATCCGCCGAAGACGGCAACATGGCATCCTCGCCCCACGCGGAATATGAGGTCAGCAACGGCAACAAACACAACGACGCCAAGTAGCGGAAAAACGGCATTCGAGAGCATGGAGTCATCGCGGACATTGGCAGTTTCAGGCGCACGAGGAAGAGTCGCATGATGTCATCCGCCGGTGATCGCGTACACCGATTGAATCCGTGGATCTTCGATCCTCAAGACGCTGGTTTGCCACGATGTGGCTGAGCATTGGATAGCTCGCCTCGGCGCAATTGATAAGCGCGAGGCCATCGTTCAGAACACCGGCATTGACCCTACGCGGCGCACGCGCATGCAGGAGCTGAAGGGGAACCGACACAACCAGGCACCCATGATGTTGCAAGCGCGGAAGGCAACCGCGCGGCGTATCTAGCGATGCAGGAAGTCTCCGCACAGGTACAATGCGGTGGTTTTGCCACCTTCCGGAGCGCCTCATGTCAGCGATCAAGCATCACCGTATTCTCCTGAAGCTGTCTGGTGAGGCCCTGATGGGCGAGTCTGACTATGGAATTGACCCGAAGGTGATCGGCCGGCTGGCGCGCGAGATTATCGAGGTGCGCAATGCCGGGGTGCAGGTTGGTGTGGTCATCGGTGGCGGCAACATCTTCCGCGGCGCGGGTTTGGCGGCTTCGGGCATGGATCGGGTGACCGGCGACCATATGGGCATGCTGGCCACTGTGATCAACGCATTGGCGATGCAAGATGCGATTGAGCGCGCGGGCGGTTCGGCGCGGACGATGAGTGCGATCAAGATCAATGAGGTCTGCGAGGATTTCATTCGTCGACGGGCGATTCGTCATCTGGAAAAGGATCGTGTCGTTCTGTTTGCGGCCGGTACCGGCAATCCGTTTTTCACCACCGATTCGGCGGCGGCCCTGCGCGCGATCGAGATCGGCGCGGATCTTTTGCTCAAGGCGACCAAGGTGGATGGCGTTTACACGGCCGATCCGGCCAAGGACCCGACCGCGACGCGTTACGAGAACCTTAGCTATGAAGAGGTGATCCAGCGCAATCTGCAGGTGATGGATACCAGCGCGATTGCGCTGTGTCGGGATCATTCAATTCCTTTGCGTATCTACAACATGTCGCGTGAAGGCGATTTGATGCGGATCATGAAGGGTGAGCAGATTGGCACCTTGGTTGGGAATGTTGGTTGATTGACTTGCGATACCCCTCTGCTCGTCGCCGCTTCGAACACAGGGGCGGGCCTGATTGCTGTTTCAAAGGCACTGGGTCCCTGCCTCGGCGAAGCCGAGCCTGATCTGAGCCTGTCGAATCGCAGAGATGACGAGCTGTTTCCGAATGTGGTTTGTTTGCCGTCTGGAATCGCTGAAGGTTATTATGCCGTCCACGAGCCAAGTGCGTGACCTCGTTGGAATGCGTGAGGATCGCTCGGCGGTATCAGCGACGCGGCGTCAGCCAGACAGCGGCACGCCAATGCAACAAGTTGATCCCCCTCGCTCGTCGCCCCTGCCCTTCGACAGGCTCAGGACAGGCTCGGCATCGCCGAGGCAGGGGCCCAGTGCCTTATTGATGAACTTGAGTAGCTGGCTCCCAGCCTCGGCGAAGCCGAGCCTGTCATGAGGCTGTCGAACGGCAGGGACGACGAGCGTTTCGGAAGGTGGTTGTTTCTGAGGTCGGAACCGTTGAAGGGGATTCCGCAGTAGACGCAGAGCCATATTGACGAACCAGAGGCGCTGGGTCCCTGCCTCGGCGAAGCCGAGCTTGTCCTGAGCCTGTCGAAAGGCAGGGACGACGACCGGGGTTTGCGACACCTCCATGCCGGGTCATCCGCGGCATTTCCCGGTGACAAGCAGGTCCGACCTGAAACAAACGTGGACGATTGGCCGTCTCGGTGTCTCGCCGAAAAACGCTCCGCTGCTATACTTCGCGGCCTATCGCAATGCACCACGGGTGACCGAACCATGATTGAAGACATCAAGAAAGACGCGCAGACGCGCATGACCAAGAGTGTCGAATCGCTGCGCCAGGATCTCACCCACCTGCGCACCGGACGCGCCAGCGTGGCTTTGGTTGACCAGTTGGTTGTGCCGTACTACGGCTCCAACGTGCCGCTGACCCAGGTCGCCAACATTGCCGTTGCCGATGCGCGCTCGCTGACGATCTCACCGTTCGAGAAGCCGATGGTCGCGATTGTCGAGAAGGCCATCCTCGGCTCCAATCTCGGTTTGACCCCGACTACCGTCGGCCAGGTCATCCGCATCAACCTGCCGGCACTGACCGAGCAGCGCCGTAAAGAGTTGTCCAAGCAGGTCGCCGGCGAAGGCGAGAATGCCAAGGTGGCTATCCGCAATATCCGTCGTGATGCCATCCATCACATCAAGGAGCTGATCAAGGACAAGCAGATCAGTGAGGATGAGGAGCGTCGCGCCGAGGACGATATCCAGAAAGTGACCGACAAGTTCGTCAAGGAAGTCGATGGCGTGGTCAAGCACAAGGAAGACGAGTTGATGGCGATCTGAGCCGTCGATCCGTCCACTCCTTCACGCCATGAATACACTCTCAGCGAGCGCAACAGCGGTGCGCCCGCCGCAGCACCTTGCCATCGTCATGGATGGCAATGGGCGCTGGGCGGAAAAGCGTCATCGTCCGCGCAGCTTTGGCCATCGCGAAGGGCAGAAAGCCTTGCGCGCGACGGTTGAGTACTGCCTGCGTCGCGGTATCGGTTCGCTGACTCTGTTCGCGTTCTCGAGTGAGAACTGGAAGCGTCCGCAGGATGAAGTCGGTGCGCTGATGCAATTGTTTCTGCGCGCGCTGGATCGTGAGGTCGATGAATTGCACGGCCATGGCGTGCGCATCGAGTTCATTGGTGATCTGTCGGCGTTTTCGACCGAGCTGCGCGAGCGCATGCTCAAAGCGATGGCGAAGACGCGCGACAACCGCGCACTCAATGCCAATGTCGCGGTCAACTACGGTGGCCGCTGGGATATGGCGAATGCGGCACGCCTGGCCGCAGAGGCCGTCGCGCGTGGCGAGTTGAACGTCGAGGCCATTGATGAGCAATCACTGGCGCCATTCCTGGCCTTGAGCGAGCAGCCGCCGGTGGACCTTTTTGTCCGTACCGGTGGCGAATTTCGCGTGAGCAATTTCCTGCTCTGGCAGATTGCCTATGCGGAGCTGGTTTTCATCGATACGCTGTGGCCCGATGTCGACGCGAGCGTGCTCGATGCCTGCATCGAGGAATTCGCGCGGCGCGAGCGCCGCTTCGGCAAGACCTCAGCTCAGGTCAGCGCCACCACCGGTCAGGGAGTCGCATGAAACAACGCATCATTACCGCCCTGATCCTCACACCGATCGCGATCGCCTTCATCCTGCTGTCCTCGACGCCGATATTTGCGGGCGTCTTGCTGCTGGTCTGGGTGGCGACGATGTGGGAGTGGACGCGCCTGATCGGCGTGCAGAACGTCACGCTGCGCGTATTGAACATCCTCGTCATGGCCGCCTTGATGGTCGGCCTCTGGCTGGTCCGCGGGCAAACAATCTGGTGGTCGTGCATCGCGGTCGGCGCACTCTGGTGGCTGATCGCCTTGCGCTGGATGCGCAGCTTCTCGTTCGCTGCATCGCCGACCCCGCGCAATCGATTGATCAAGATGGTCGCGGGCATGTTTGTACTCGTCCCGGCCTGGACCGCCTTGGTCGCGATCCACAGTCTGCCCACGCACGGTCCGTATTGGACGCTTTATGCGCTGTTCCTGGTCTGGGCGGCGGATACGTTTGCCTATGTTTCAGGCAGCCGGTTCGGGCGCAACAAGCTCGCGCCGCGGATCAGCCCGGGAAAAACCTGGGAAGGCGTCTACGGTGCGTTGATCGGCAGCAGCCTGATCGCCTTCATCGGCGCCTGGTGGCTCGGTCAGCGTGACGTCACCTTGATCTTGCTGATCGGCCTCGGTCTGTTTTGTGTTGTGTGGTCGATCATCGGCGATCTGTTTGAAAGCCTGATGAAACGTCAGGCCAATGTGAAGGATTCGGGCGCGCTGTTCCCCGGTCATGGCGGTTTGCTGGATCGACTCGACGGCGTGGTCGCGGCGATGCCGATGTTCGCGGCCGGCAAATTCCTGATCGATCTGTATTTCCCGACATGATGCGCGTTGCGGTTCTCGGCGCGACCGGATCAATCGGCGCGAGTACGCTCGATGTAGTCTCCCGGCATCCGGATCGCTTTTGCGTCACTGCGCTATCGGCGCATCGCAATGTCGAGGCGCTGGTGGCGTTGTGCGCGCAGCATCGTCCCGAGATCGCGGTGATTGCCGATCGGGCCTGCGAGAGCGAACTGGCGGCTCGATTGAAATCCGCCGGAATCAACGCACACGTGATGTCTGGATCGCAAGGTTTGATCGAGGCCTCCCAGGGTAATCACGCCGATTGCGTGGTCGCTGCGATTGTCGGTGCGGCCGGCCTGGAATCGACGCTTGCCGCCGCACGCGCAGGCAAGCGCCTGCTGCTGGCGAACAAGGAATCGGTGGTCATGGCCGGCGCCTTGCTGCGCGCGGCGCTCGACGAAGGCGGCGGCGAGTTGCTGCCGGTCGATTCCGAACACAACGCGGTGTTCCAGTGCCTGCCGCGCGGGCACGCGAATTTGCGCGACGCGGGCGTGCGTCGAATCTTGTTGACCGCCTCGGGCGGACCGTTTCGGGGTCGCACACGCGCCCAGCTCGCTGGTGTCACTGCCGACATGGCCTGCGCGCATCCGAACTGGAGCATGGGGCGCAAGATTTCCGTGGACTCGGCAACCCTGATGAACAAGGGTCTGGAAGTCATCGAAGCGCATTTCCTTTTCGATGCCGCAGCCGCCGACATTGATGTCGTCGTGCACCCGCAGAGCATCGTGCATTCGATGGTCGAGTACTGCGATGGCTCGGTTTTGGCCCAGCTCGGCAACCCGGATATGCGCACGGCCATCGCCTATGCGCTGGCCTGGCCCGAACGCATCGATGCCGGCGTGGCTCCTCTTAATTTGATCGAGATTGCCCAGCTGGGCTTTGAAGCCGTTGATCGCGAAACGTTTCGATGCCTGGATCTGGCTTATCAGGCGCTTGCGACCGGTGGCATCGCGCCAACCGTGCTGAATGCCGCCAACGAGGAGGCCGTAGCCGCCTTCCTCGACGGACAACTGCCATTTTTGGCCATCGAGGCCGTTGTCGAGGAATCGCTGAGCCGATGTGCCGCAGGCTCCGTCAGCGACCTTTCCGCACTGATTGACAGTGATTTAACGGCGCGACGCGAAGCACAACGTATCATTGCCGGTCTGGCTGCATGATTATCGAGACGTTGGAATGAGCGAGTTTTTCGGATCCGTGTGGTGGCTGATCGTCACCCTCGGCCTGCTGGTCACCTTTCACGAGTTCGGCCACTTCATTGTTGCCCGCTGGTGTGGGGTCAAGGTGTTGCGGTTTTCGGTCGGCTTCGGCAAGCCGTTGATCTCGCGTTTTGACCGCCGCGGTACCGAGTTTGTCATCGCGGCGATTCCACTCGGTGGCTACGTCAAGATGCTCGAAGCGCGCGAGATCGAGGGAGTTGTTGGCCCCGAGGTGCTCAAGCAGGCGCATGATCGCAAGCCGGTCGGCCAGCGCATGGCGATCGCAGCGGCCGGGCCCGCTTTCAATCTGATCTTCACCCTGTTCGCGTTCTGGCTGATGTTCGTGGTTGGCAAGCCGGATTTCCTGCCGATCGTCGCGGCACCGACCGGTGTCGCCGCCGAAGCGGGGATTCAGGCGGGCGACCGCATCACCGCGATCAATGGCACGCCCATCGATTCGTGGAGCAAGGCTATTCAGAAGCTTGGCGAGAGTGCGGTCGGTCGCACCGATGCCTCGCTTGAGGTGACCTCGGCAAATCAGCAGGTCTCCACCCACAATCTCGCTTTCAGCCATCTCGAAGCCGGCATTGCCGAAGACAAGCTGTTCGATCGCATCGGTTTGTCTTTGGCACCGCGCGAACGTCCGGCCGTGATTGGCCTGGTCGCCGACGACAAACCGGCAGCCGCTGCCGGTATCAAGGTCGGTGACCGCATCCTGCGCATCAATGGCCGCGAGGTATCGACATTTGCCGATATCGAGACGATCGTGCCTGAGGAAGCGGCCAAGAACCCGCATCTGCAGCTGGTCATCCAGCGTGGTGGCGATCAACTGGATATCGGGCTTGACGCAACAACACTCGACACAGGGGATGGAAAATCCCGCTTCGTAATCGGCATCGGCAGTGTCAACGGCTACGATGCAACCCTGCATTACGGCCCACTGGCAGCGATTCCCCGCGCCTTCGCGGAAACCTGGGATACCACCAAAAGCTCGCTCGGCATGATCAAGATGCTCATTGTCGGGCGCGCCGGCCTCGAAAACCTGTCCGGGCCGATCAGCATTGCGCGTTTCGCCAACGGCTCGGCTCAAATGGGCCTTGCCTGGTTTCTCAATTTCCTTGCGCTGATCTCGCTGTCGTTGGCGATAATCAACCTTTTGCCGATCCCGATCTTGGACGGCGGGCACCTGCTGTATTACCTTATCGAGTTGATCAAAGGCAGTCCGGTGAGTGAACGCAGCCAAATTGCGGGCCAATATGTCGGCCTTATGATGCTGGTGGCCCTGATGGGGCTGGCGTTTTACAACGATATTCTTCGGCTCATCCACTGAGTCGGTTCTGCCCAATAACAACGGAAGCGGTGTGCCCTCGCCGCCAGCCGACCCTGCCCCAATGGAAGTGACGATGAAGCGTATCGCCGCCCTGCTCTTGCTAGCCTGGCTCAGCACCCAGAATGCCTTCGCCTTCGACAGCTTCACTGTGTCGGATATCCGCATCGACGGCCTGTCGCGAATCGCGCCCGGCACGGTGTTCACCTATCTGCCGGTCGAGAAAGGCGATGTGCTCACGTCGGATCGCGCCGAACAGGCGATACGCGCGCTGTACAAGACCGGGTTCTTCAACGATGTCAGCCTCGATCGACAGGGCGACATTCTTGTCGTGAAGCTGACCGAGCGGCCGTCGATCTCCAAGGTCTCCTTGCGCGGCAACAAGGACCTCAAGGATGAGGAGCTGCTCAAGGGCCTCAAAGGTATCGGCCTGGCCGAAGGCGAGACCTTCGATCGCCTCAAGCTCGATACCGTGCAGCAGGAACTGACCCGCCAGTACTACAACCGCGGCAAGTACAACGTGTCGGTCAAGACCGCCGTGGTCAATCTCGATCGCAACCGTGTCGAGGTCGCGATCAACATCGCCGAAGGCAAGCCGGCGCAGATCAAGCACTTGAACATCGTCGGCAACCAAACCTTCAAGGCCAAGAAGATCCGCGACGATTTCCAGTCCGATACGACCAACTGGACGTCGTGGTACTCGAAAGATGACCAGTACTCGCGCGAAAAGATGTCCGGCGATCTCGAGCGTCTGTCGTCGTTCTACCTCGATCGCGGCTATGTCGATTTCGCGGTGGACTCCACCCAGGTTTCGATGAGCCCGGACAAGCGCAAGATGTATGTCGTCGCCAACATCAAGGAAGGCGAAGTATACAAAGTCACTGACATAAAGCTGACCGGCGACCTGATTCTCACGGACGAAGATCTGCGCAAGCAGTTGTCGATCAAGACCGGCGAAATCTTCTCGCGGCGCAAGGTGGAGCAATCCTCCGATGCCATCACTTCGGTGCTTTCGAACATCGGCTATGCGTTCGCCGAGGTCAATCCGGTTCCCGAGATCAATCGCGACAAGCGCGAGGTCGGCCTTAATTTTCAGGTCAATCCGGGCAAGCGCGTGTACGTGCGTCGAATCACGTTCAAGGGCAATCTGCATACCGAAGATCAGGTCGTGCGGCGCGAGATTCGTCAGCTTGAAGGCGCCTGGTATTCACAGGCGGCCATTGATCGCTCGAAAATTCGCCTGCAGCGCCTGGGTTACTTCAAGACCGTCACCATCGAAACACCGCGAGTACCGGGGCAGGAAGATCAGGTCGACATCAACATCGCGCTTGAAGAGCAGCCATCGGGCAGTTTCACGTTTGGCGTTGGCTACTCGCAGGTGCAGGGCCTGATCACGAGTATCGCTCTGCAACAGAACAACTTCTTCGGCACCGGCGATCGCATCGGCGTCACCTTGCAGCGCAGCTCGTATCTGAAAACCTACAGTCTTTCGTATTTCGAGCCGTACCTGACCGATTCCGGCATTGGCCTCGGTTACGACATCAGCCATCGCGAACTCGACTCGGGCCAGGCGAACATCGCCAACTACCTGACCAATTCGGATAATTTCAGTACCTATCTCGGCCTGCCATTGACCGAGAGCGACACGCTGAACACGCGCATCGGCGTGAGCCAGACCACGATCAGAACGTTCGGTGAATCCACACCGAGAGAATTCCGCGATTATCTGTTTGCGCTCAATCACAACACCTTCCATACCGGCAACATCGAGCTGTCGTGGGCGCATGACACGCGCAACAAGTTCTACAACCCGACCCGCGGCTCGTTGCAGACCGCTTCGTTCGAGACCACCCTGCCCGGTTCGACGGTCGAGTACTTCAAGTTCCGCTATCTGTATTCCAAGTACATCCCACTGACCGAAAAATTGACCTTGTTCGGCAGCGCTTCGCTCGGTTACGGTGACAGCTACAAGAGCGTCAGTCGCACTTCGGTGGACAATGGACAGGATCCGCCAGTCACCTCGATCTACACGGCCAGCGGGTTGCCGTTCTTCGAAAACTTCTTCGCGGGCGGCAGTTCGGATATTCGCGGCTTCCGCGACAACACCCTCGGCCCAGCCGATTTCAGCGCCGGTTTCCTCCAGCCGCTCGGTGGCGCGTTCAAGACGGTGGCGACGGCCGAGTTGATCTTCCCGACGCCCTTCGTCAAGGAAAGCGACAACACCACCCGCCTGTCATGGTTTGTCGATGTCGGCAACGTGTTCAAGGACTACAACTCCTGGAGCGCCAAGCAGCTGCGTGCATCGACGGGTCTGTCATTCCAGTGGCGTGCGCCAATTGGCCCGATCATCATCAGCATCGCCAAACCTCTGCGCAAGCAAGATGGCGACGATACCGAGACGATCCAGTTCACCTTCGGACCCCAGTTCTAGGCTGACGTTGGAAGAAGCGGAACGCAATCGATCGACGGTATTCAGGGCTTTCGGGGAGAACAGGCTTGGCTAGTTTGCTTCTCCCCCCTATTCTGATCTTTCTGAACCCACTCGACCGGCCGTCAAGGCGTGCGACGCAAGCTTCGGCGCCATCGCGAAGTCGTGTCGCGAAACGGCCAAAGGCCGAATTCCGGCTGGTTACCGAGTGGCGAGACGCTGAACGGATCGAATAGGTGAACAAGGCCAGCCGCGCATCAATGACGTTGATCTCAAGCACGCTGCTGGCAGCGTTGTTGTCGATCGCCTCATTGCCCGTGCTGGCCCAATCCGAGACACGTATCGGCTACGTCGACATGAAACGCCTGCTCGACAATGCTCCTCAGGTTGTCGCAGGTCGGCAAAAGCTCGAACGCGAGTTCTCCCCAAGAGACAGCGAGCTGATTGCCGAGGAAACGCGTCTGGCCACGATGCGCTCGCGCCAGGAGCGCGACAGCGCCGGCATGCAGCGTGCCGAAGTCGAGGCCTTGCGCCGCGAGATCGATGCGCTGGATCGTTCGATCAAGCGCAAGCGCGAAAATCTGCGCAGCGAACTCAAATCACGCAGTGATCAGGAGCTCGATCGCAGCTGGCGCGAAATCAACAATGCGGTGATTGAGTTCGCCCGCGAACAAAATATTGATTTGATCGTGCCGAGCCCGGTGGTCTATGCCAGCCAACGCATCGATGTCACCGATCAGGTTCTCGAACGTCTCAAGCGTGAATTCAAGAAGCAGGCGGCTGCACCATGAGCGCATCACATCGCCTCGGTGATCTTGCCGCACGCTTCGAACTCGACCTCCGCGGAGATCCTCACATCGAGATCAGAGGCGTCGGCACGCTGGCCCGTGCCGGCGTTGGCGAGCTCGGCTTTCTGGCCAATCCGCGTTATCGCGCCCAGCTTGCTGAAAGCGCCGCGTCCGCCGTCATCGTGCGCGCCAGCGATGCCGTTGCCGCCGGCGAGAGCGGACCAGCCTTGCTCGTCGCCGCTGATCCGTATGTCGCCTTCGCCAAGGTGGCCAGCATGTTTGAGCGCCGCTCCGGTGCGGTTGCGGGAATCCATCCGAGTGCCGTCATCGCAGAATCGGCGCGTGTCGCGGCATCCGCCTCGATCGGGCCAAACTGCGTTGTTGAAGACAATGCGGTCATCGAAGACAACGCCATGCTCGGCGCGTTGTGCTACGTCGGGCCTGATTGCGTGGTGGGTGCTCAATCGCAGCTGATGCCGCGCGTCACCCTGGTCAGTCGGGTGCGCATCGGTCAGCGCGTGCTGATCCACTCCGGCGCCGTGCTCGGCGCAGACGGCTTCGGTATTGCGTTTGATCGCGACCATTGGATCAAGGTGCCCCAGCTCGGCGGCGTTCTGATCGGCAATGATTGTGAAATCGGCGCGAATACCTCGATTGACCGCGGCGCGCTCGAAGACACCGTGCTCGAAGAGGATGTCCGCCTCGACAACCAGATCCAGATCGCGCACAACGTCTGCATCGGCGCGCACACCGCCGTGGCTGGCTGTGCGGCGATCGCCGGCAGCAGCCGGATCGGCAAGTACTGCCTGATCGGCGGCGGGGCTGGCATAATTGGTCATCTGACGATTGCGGATCGGGTCACCGTCACGGCGATGAGCCTGGTCACCCATTCGATTCGCGAACCCGGCGAATACTCGTCCGGAACACCCATCCAGGAAAGCCGGCAGTGGCGACGCAATGCAGCGCGCTTCAAACATCTCGATGAGCTGGCTCGACACGTTACAGACTTGAAAAAGGGAACCCCCAATGAATGAACCGAATCCGTCGCCGGAGCAAGGCCCGATCGACGTCCGGCGCATCGCTCAGTTGCTGCCGCATCGATTCCCGTTCCTGCTGATCGACCGCGTGATTTCGTGGGAGCCCGGCAAGCAGCTGACCGCGATCAAGAATGTGACGATCAACGAGCCATTCTTTCAGGGTCATTTCCCAAGCAATCCGGTGATGCCTGGGGTTCTCGTGATCGAGGCATTGGCCCAGGCATCCGGCGTACTCGTGCAGCTGTCGGTGGCCAAGGATCCCAGCCAGCCGGCCCTGTTCTATCTGGTCAAGATTGACAAGGCACGTTTCAGCCGAGTCGTAGTGCCGGGCGATCAGCTCGTCCTCGAAGTCACCCAAAAACGCATGCTGCGGCGCATGGGCCTGTTCTGGGGCCAGGCCAAGGTTGATGGAGAAGTGGTCGCCGAAGCAGAACTGCTTTGCGCCGAGCGGAGGGCGTGATGATCCATCCCACCGCACTCGTCGATCCCGCCGCACAGATTGGCGAAAATGTCAGCATCGGGCCCTTCAGCATCATCGGCCCTGACGTCGAAATCGGCGATGGCACGACGATCGGCCCGCATGTGGTCATCGAGAGCAATACGCGAATCGGCAAGGACAACCGCATCTGGCAATTCGCCTCGCTAGGCGCCGCCCCGCAGGACAAGAAATTTCACGGCGAATCGTCGCGTCTCGAAATCGGCGACCGCAACGTCATCCGCGAGTTCGTCTCGTTCAATCGCGGTACGGAAGACGGCGGTGGCGTGACCCGCATCGGCAACGACAACTGGCTGATGGCTTATGTGCATATCGCGCATGACTGCATCGTCGGCAACAACGCGATCTTCTCGAACGCCTCGTCGCTGGCCGGCCATGTCACTGTCGATGACTGGGTCATTCTCGGCGGCTTCACCCTCGTCCACCAGTTCTGCCAGGTCGGTGCGCATGCCTTCACCGCGATGGGTGCGATCATCAACCGCGACGTGCCTCCGTACGTGACCGTCGCCGGCAGCTTCGCCGAACCGAAAGGTATCAACTCCGAAGGTTTGCGCCGCCGCGGCTATTCCTCCGAACGCATCATGTCGATCAAACGCGCCTACCGGACCTTGTACAACTCCGGCCTGCCACTCTCCGAGGCCCGCTCCGAACTCGCCCGCGCTGCCGAAGCCGCGCCCGATGTAAAGCTGATGCTTGATTTTATTGAACGCTCTCAACGCTCGTTGGTGCGTTGAGAGCCGGGATTGGGGAATCGGGAATAGGGAATTGGTTGAGGCGGCAAAGCGCTCTTCGGTGAACCTACTTCGCGAAAACTTTTCTGATGCTTTGCAAGCGGCATGACGCGTCGATTCAGACGCTTGTGTGGGAAGCGGCTTCAGCCGCGATGCATTTCGGCACTTAGGGAAAAAGGCATCGCCCCCAAGAAGGGACAAGCGGCTGAAGCCGCTTCCCACAATCCTGGAAATTCGCAGCCAATCGCCAACGTGCCCACCTCCGATTCCCCATTCCCGATTCCCCATTCCCGGCTCTTCATCCTTGTCGCCGGCGAAGCGTCCGGTGATTTGCTCGGCGCAGGATTGATCGAAGCCTTGCGTGATCGCTATCCCGATGCCCGTTTCGCCGGGATTGGTGGACCGCGCATGATTGCGGCGGGACTCGATGCGTGGTTTCCGGCCGAGCGGCTCGCAGTGATGGGATTGGCCGAAGTATTGCGGCACTTGCCGGGTTTGCTGCTGATTCGTCGAGAGGTGCGGCAACGGACGCTGGAACTGCGACCGGATGCCTTTATCGGCATCGACGCGCCCGATTTCAATCTCGCCCTTGAGCGCACGCTCAAGCAAGCAGGTATCCGCACGATCCACTATGTCAGTCCATCGATCTGGGCCTGGCGCGAAAAACGCGCGCAGACCATCGGCCAGAGCGCCGATCGCGTGCTCTGCCTGTTTCCGATGGAACCTGCGGTCTATGCCAAACATGGTGTCGATGCGCAATTCGTCGGTCATCCGTTGGCCGATACGATTGCGCTTGAACCTGATCAGCGCGCGGCTCGTGAAAGCCTAGGCATCCCCCTCGACGTTCCGTTGCTCGCAATGCTTCCCGGTAGCCGCCTCGGCGAGATCCGCCGCCTCGGCGCCGACTTCATCAATGCTGCCATCCTGCTCGCCAAAGAAATTCCGAATCTGCATGTGATCGCGCCGATGGCGAATGCTCTGTGTCGGGATGCTTTCGCGAGCATGCTCGCGAAAGCGGGAATCGAGAATCGAGAATCGGGAATGGGGAGAGCGGGTGCGCTTACGCCTTCGACTTTCCCGATTCCCGATTCCCCATTCCCGATTCTCGTCCTCGATGGCCACTCCCACTCCGCCATGATCGCCGCCGATGCCATCCTGCTCGCATCAGGTACCGCGGCGCTCGAAGCGATGCTGGCCAAGCGGCCGATGGTTGTGGCGTATCGTCTGGCGTCGCTGACGTATCGCATCGTCAAACTATTTGGATTGCTCAAGGTCGAGCGCTATTCGCTGCCGAATCACCTGGCCGGTCGCGAAATCGTGCCCGAACTGATGCAGACTCAGTGCACCCCGCAGGCGTTGGCCGAGGCTCTGCGCGTGCCACTGATCGAACGTCAAATCGAGCCCGACTTGCTAGCCGAATATGTGCGCCTGCACCGTCAACTGATCGGCGACGGCAACCGTAGCGCAGCGGCTGCCGTACTTGATAATTGAAGTGAGCACACTCGTGACAACCACACCCGCATCAATTTCAGCGCAACCGGATTGGCGATGACGAAACCCGAAACCGATCCGAATCTCGCGATCCGCCGGTCGAAACAACGGCTCCGCCTCGGCTTGTTGCGCGGCTTCGCGATTCTTGCCTACCTCATCATGTTCGCTTGCGTTCCGCTTGCTGAAAAACTCGGCCTCGAAAAGGCCTTCGCGGCGGCGATTGTTGGCAGTCTCACCCTGGCCCTGTTGTTCGCCTCGGCGCGCGCGGCATTTGCCTTGATCGTTCCGGCATTGCTGGCCGGCGCTTTGGCGACCGCGAGCATGCTCAAGCTCGAATTCCTCATGACGCCGGCACTGGCACCCGATCTGAAGTACTACTTCAACTGGCAGACGATCGACGTCATCAGCCGTTATCCGATCCTGATGGGTTTTTGCGTGGTCGTGGTCGTCCTGATTCCACTGCTTCTGATTCCTGCCTGGCGTTGGGAAGTGGTGCCCGAGCGCCTGCGCTTGCGCCATACACCAGCGTTGCTGCTGCGTGGCGCCGGACTCCTCGCTTCGCTCGTGGTATTGGTCGTCTGCCTGCTGCCGAGCGGACCGTTTTCCGGCGTTTTCAACAAACCCATGTGGGCGACGATTACCGATCGCAGCTACCTGACGGCTTTCCTGACCTCGTTCAGCGATACCGAAGCACGTATTCCGCCCACCCCGGCAAACGTCGATCGCACGATTTCCTGGTCGATCAAGACGCCGCTCAAGGCACCACAGCATCGACCCGATGTCGTGGCAATCCTCGAAGAGAGCACCTTCGATCCACACCTGCTCAATCTCTGCACGATTCCACAATGTGATCTCGGCATGTTCAAAGCCGGCCCGGATACACGCGCGGGTAGTCCATTGATCGTGCACACCTTTGGCGGTGGTACCTGGACCAGCGAATTCGCCCTCGAAACCGGCCTCGCCGATGTGCTGTTCGGCAACGCCGGTCTTTACGCGCCTTACAGTCTCGCGCCGCGCGTCAAATTCAGCCTTGCACGCGCATTCAAGGCGGCCGGCTATCGCGTGATCGCGATCTATTCGCACAGCGGTGAGTTTCTCAACGCACGCAATGCGTATGCGAATTATGGCTTCGACATGTTCTACGACGGCACCGATTTCGGCCTCGGCTGGGAGAGTACCGACGCCGACTTGCTCAAGGTGTTTCATCAGATCTATTCCGACGAAACCGAGGCGCATCCGGATCAGCCGCTTTTCATCTTTACCCTGACCTTGCATCAACACGGCCCGCACATGCTGCCGCTGGAACAATTACCCGCGCCTTTCAACAAGCCGCTGTTCCCCGGAAAATTCAAACCGGCCGCGCTGGACGACTGGCTCAATCTCAATCTCGGCAACTATCTGCAACGCGCCGCGTTGTCGAGCGCAATGATCGACTCGATGCGCGACTTGCTCTGGGGCAGCGGACGCCCCACGGTGTTGATGCACTTCGGCGATCACCAACCGTCGTTCGATGGCGCCATGCATGTGATTCCAAAAACCGCGCCGAAATCAGCCGGCAAGAATGACAGTCGTGTGACCTACTATCGCCTGCTGACGAGCTTTCCGATGGCGCCGATGAAACCCTACGAAGCGCTCGATATCGTTTACCTCGGCTCGATGTTGCTCGATGCTGCAGGCGTGCCAAAAGATGCGTTCTACCAGGCCAACAGCCTGCTCCGCGATCGCTGCAACGGGCAATATCTGACCTGCAAGAATCGTAACGTGCTCGGCTCGTATCACGACTACATTTTCAACACACTCAAAGCGGTGCGTGATGAGGACTGATCTGTTTGAGGCCGCGATCGAACGTCGCGAAGGCGAATGGATCGCCGGTGTCGACGAAGCCGGTCGCGGTCCGCTGGCCGGGCCCGTTGTGGTTGCTGCGGTCATTCTGGATCCTGCTCGACCGATCAAGGGACTGGCTGATTCCAAGGTATTGAGCGCCACACGTCGCGACCAGCTAGCTCTCGAAATCCGCGCCCAAGTGCTCGCCTTTGCGATTTGCATTGTCGAAGCCGAAGAGATCGATCAATTGAACATTCTCGGCGCGACCATGGCCGGCATGTCACGCGCCGTCGCCGCCCTTTCAATTCTGCCCACGCTCGCCTTGATCGATGGCAACCGCGTTCCGAAAGATCTTTCGTGCCGCGGCCAGGCCATCGTACGCGGCGACGCCACCGAAGCCGCGATCAGCGCAGCGTCAATCCTGGCCAAAACCGAACGCGATCGCATCATGTGCGAACTGGACGCCATCCATCCCGGCTATGGCTTCGCCAAACACAAAGGCTACCCGACCGCCGCGCATGTCGAATCATTGCAGCGCCTCGGCCCGTGCGCGCAGCATCGGCGCAGCTTCGCACCGGTACGCGCCTGCCTTGTGGGCTGATCCTCCGAACAATCCCATCGCGTCATCCAAGCCATCTTCTCGCTTTGCGCTTTTGCATGTGCAGCTGTTTTTCACCTACAAGGCGGAGAATCCAAAGGGACTCCATCGCCTCTGTGCGAGTGAATAACGGCTAAGACGCTGCGCCCCTTTTGCGATTGATTGTCTGTAGCGTTTCGCCCCATTCGAGCTGTGTTGAACTTGGCGTAAAAGGTCCGTTGTCCTCTATTCTTGCGCAGTGCGCGGTTTCGCGCCTTGCATCGAGAGGCACTGACTATGCGGCGTGATGTTTCGAGGAGCAGCTTTGCTCCTTCGACTGGATGGAATCGCCGATTCCGACTCACAGGCCTCCCTGGTTGGCTACAAATGGATTTACCCACGACTGATGGTTCGGCCAGCCGATGAGCTTGTCTCCAATAGCAATTCACACGCTTTTCGAGATGGCTGCCTACACGGTGGGAACGCAAATCTATTTGCGCCAGCGTCGTCGGCTCAGCCTGCCCGCACTGGCCGATGCCGGAAATAGCCTTTGGGTCGTTGTCGGCGCAGCGATGGGTGCGGCGATCGGTTCCAAGCTGTCGTTCTGGCTGGACGATCCGCTCGCGGCTTTCGCGAATTTTCCCGATTGGCGTCACCTGATTGAGGGAAAGTCGATTGTCGGCGGATTGCTCGGCGGCCTGATCGGCGTGGAAGCAGTCAAGGCAGTGATGGGCATCAAGACATCGACCGGTGATGCTTTCGTCTGGCCTCTGGCGATCGGCATGTGCATCGGCCGCATCGGCTGCTTTCTTGCGGGAATTGGCGACCATACCTACGGTACCGCCAGCAACCTGCCGTGGGCGGTCGATTTCGGCGACGGCATTCCACGGCATCCCACGCAGCTCTATGAAATTGTATTTCTACTGTGCTGGACCGCGTTCATCTGGCGCAGACGCGGGGGATTGTCTCGATCCGGCGACGTCTTTCGACTTTATCATTGCGGCTATCTGCTGTTTCGCCTGCTCGTTGAATTCATCAAGCCGGTGCCCTACGCCTACGCGGGATTAACGGGAATTCAATGGCTGGCGATAGCCGGACTGGCCTACGATGCCAGACACCTGCCGCGACTCGGCCGCGAACTGCTTTCGTCAACCTGATCTGGAGACACCGTGGGCCACAAAGTCCGACCGTACCTCTACTACGATCATGCCGTGTCGATCTGCTCGACCTGCCTGCGCCGCGTCGAAGGCAATCTGATCATCAAGGATGAATCGGTGTTCATGGACAAGTGGTGTCCGCAGCACGGTCGCGAACGCGTGTTGATCGCCGATGATGCGGCCTACTACCGAATGGCGCGCGAACGCTTCATCAAGCCGCCGGAATTGCCCGAACGGTTCAAAACCGAACGTCGCTGGGGCTGCCCTTACGATTGCGGCCTGTGCCCCGAACATATGCAACACAGTTGCCTGACCCTGATCGAAGTCACCGATCAATGCAATCTGCGCTGCCCGATCTGCTACGCGGATTCCGGTCCGCATCGGCCCGGCTTTCGTGATCTTGCCACGATCGAACGCATGCTCGACGCGGTCGTCGCCAACGAAGGCGAGCCCGATGTCGTGCAGATCTCGGGCGGCGAACCGACCATTCATCCCGATTTCTTCGCCATCCTCGATGCCGCGCGGGCGCGCCCGATCCGGCACCTGATGGTCAATACCAACGGACTGCGCAGTGCGAAGGAACCCGAGTTTGCGGCACGCCTCGCCGACTACATGCCGGGCTTTGAGTTGTACCTGCAGTTCGACTCGCTGCGTGATGAAGTGCATCAGGAGCTGCGCGGCGCACGCCTCGCCGACATTCGTCGGCGTGCACTGGAAAATCTCAATCGTCACGATATTTCCACGACCCTTGTCGTGACGGTCAAGAAAGGACTCAACGATGGCGAGCTCGGCGAGATCATCGACTTCGCCCTTCAGCAACCCTGCGTGCGTGGCGTCACCTTCCAACCGATCCAGCATGCGGGACGAGCCGAAGGTTTCGATCCGGCCACAAATCGACTGACCCTCACCGAGGTACGCCGGCGAATTCTCGAACAAAGCACGCATTTCAAGCCCGCCGATCTGATTCCGGTTCCGTGCAATCCGGATTGTCTGGCCATGGCCTACGCGCTCAAGCTCGGCGATCAGGTGATTCCGCTGACCGGCCTGATTCCCGAAGAGACGCTGATCAATG
>JBDSPX010000113.1:0-3217 GCA_039930065.1 Dokdonella sp. | reverse complement strand
GGCTTGAACATGTAGCGAAAGGTCAGCCACATGCCGGCCAGAAGCTCGAGCAGGAGCAGACTCTTGAAGTAGTGAATGACTCTGTTCATGACTGGGTTTGAATTCCTGAGTCGCTCATGCGCCGATCGTGACGATGCCGAAATACTTCATGCAGGCGGCCACCACCACCCAGACGATCGTGATCGGAATGAAGACCTTCCAGCCGAGGCGCATGATCTGATCGTAGCGATAGCGGGGGAACGTTGCGCGGAACCAGAGGTAGAAGAACGAGAACAGGAAGGCCTTGATGAAGGTCCATTGCCAACCGCCCTTCCAGATCCAATCGATCCACGGCACATCGGCCGTGACCCATCCCTGCAGCGGGCTCAACCAGCCGCCCATGAACAGGACCGAAGCCAGGAACGCGATCAGGATCATGTTCGCGTATTCGGCGAGGAAGAAAATCGCGAATGCGGAACCGGAATATTCGACATGGAAACCCGCGACGATTTCCGACTCGCCTTCCGCTACGTCAAATGGTGCGCGATTGGTTTCGGCGACGCCCGAGATGAAATAGATCACGAACATCGGCAGCAAGGGCAGCCAGTACCAGTCAAAAAATCCCTTCGTACCAGACTGGGCCATGACGATGTCGGAAAGGTTCAGGCTACCGGTCAGGATCATCACGCTGACGAGGGCAAAACCCATCGCGATTTCGTAAGACACCGTCTGCGCAGCCGCGCGCATGGCGCCAAGCATCGCGTAGCGCGAATTCGATGCCCAACCGGCTAGGATGATGCCGTAGACCCCGAGCGAGGTCAGCGCGAGCAGCAGGAGCAAGCCGACGTTGATATTCGCGAGCACGAGGCCGGCATCGAACGGTATCAACGACCAAGCCGCGAGCGCGGGCACCAGACCAATCAACGGAGCAAGGAAAAACAGCACCTTGTTCGAGCTGCTCGGCAGGATGACTTCCTTGAACAACAGCTTGAAGACATCGGCGAAGGCCTGAAACAGCCCGAAAGGACCGATCTGGGTCGGCCCAAGGCGCACATGCATCCAGCCGATGACCTTGCGCTCCCAATACACGAACATCGCCACCGCGAGAATCACCGGAACAGCGATGGCGAGGATCTTCAATACGGTCCATATCACCAGACCGGTGTTGCCGTATCCGAGCAGCGACTCGTGCATCGTATCGATCATGCGGACACCCTCGTGATCTTCAGCGCAGAGCCATGCGCCGGAATCGCGGCGACAGTCGCATAACCCGCTTCAATCCAGGCCGCGCCTGCTGGAACCGCAGGATCCAGGTGCACGTCAAGCAAGATTCCATCGACGTTCGCTTTCTCGCCATGGGCCAATCCGAGGCTCGTCGCATCGGTCGGATTCAACGAAACGAGCGCGCCTCGCGTCAGCGGATGCGCGTTCAGTGCAGGCGAACGACGCAGCACGGCGTCGGTGCGATAGATCGCTGTCGTCGCGATGCGTTCGAACAAACCCTGCGCCGCAGATTTCGAAACACGCTGAACGGGTTCACGCGCCGAATCTGAAGCCTTCGTCATCTGCGCACGCACTTCGCCGATCTCGGTAAAACCGAAACCATCCAGCGCAAGCGCCGAGCCGAGTGCACGCAAGACTTTCCAGCCCGGTCGCGCGTCGCCAGGCGGCTTCGCAGCGGTCGCGACGGACTGCACGACGCCATCGACATTGGTATAACTTGCATCAATTTCCGGCGGCAGACCAATCGGCAAAACCGCGTGTGCCTTGCTGCGCACGCCTTCACAGGCATAGGCACCCATGTAGATGTAGCAGGCGGATTCGCTGCGTGCGTTGTCGAACGCAGCGGGTGCGGCGAAATCAGCCGAACCCGCGTGATAGACGATCAAGCTCCGCGGCGGCTTTGCGAGCATGCCGGCGACATTCTCGCCATCCGTCTGCGCGACAACACCCGCGTCGGCCAAGCCGATCGCATTGGCACCACTCGGAATTTCGTTGTATGCGGAGTCCGTCGCTTGCGCAATGAACTTTGCTGCCGAGCGCAACCATGCTGCGTCGGCGTGTTGCACGGCCGACTCGCCGAGAATCACCACCGAGCTGCCCGACGCGCTCAGCTGTTCAATCAAACCCTTCGCCGGTGCATTGGCCTCAATGTTGCCGAGCTCTTTTGCAAGAACCGAAGAAACCGGTTGCTTGCCCATTTCACTGGCAGCACGCGCCACACCGAGGACCGTGTCAACCATGGCTGAAGGCGCAACGATGTGCTTTCCGGCAACCTCGAAATTGAGGTCGAAATCGATTGGATTGATCAACCAGACCTTCGCTCCCGCCAATACCGCCTTGCGCAGGCGATGATTGAGCAACGGCATCTCATGACGCGGATTGCAGCCAATCAGCAGGATGGCACTGGCCTTCTCAAGCGCCGCAACCGGCATGCCAAAAGTCTCCGCGCGCGGTACATCGGAGAAATCATTCAGACGCAGGCGATGATCGATGCTGTCGCTGCCAAGTCCGCGCACGAGTCTGGCCAGAAGATGGCCTTCCTCGTTCGAGGTCAACGGCGCAACCAAGGCGCCAATATCACCTTGCGATTGACGCAGCTGATCAGCGACAAAGGCCAGCGCCTCGGTCCAGGTTGTCTCGACGAGTTCACCGTTCTTGCGAATCATCGGCATTGTCGCGCGATCCGCCGAACGCAGACCTTCGTGGCTGTAGCGATCGCGATCCGACAGCCAGCATTCGTTGATCGCTTCGTTGTCGCGCGGCACCGAACGCAGGACTTCGCCACGGCGCGTATGCAGCCAGAGGTTGGATCCGAGTGCATCGTGATAACCAATCGACTCACGTGCGATCAACTCCCAGGCGCGCGCCTTGAAGCGGAACGGCTTGTTGGTCAGCGCACCGACCGGGCAAACGTCGATCACATTGCCCGACAGCTCGCTCATGAGCGGCTTGCCGACATAGGTACCGATCTGCAATCGTTCGCCGCGCTCCATGCCGCCGAGTTCGTAGGTGCCTGCGACCTCGGCCATGACGCGAATGCAACGCGTGCACTGGATGCAGCGGGTCATCTCGGTCGAGACCAGTGGACCCAGATTTTCGTCCGCAATTGTGCGCTTGGTCTCGACGAAGCGGCTGACCGAACGGCCATAGCCCATCGACAGATCCTGCAACTCACACTCACCACCCTGATCGCAGATCGGGCAATCGAGCGGATGGTTGATCAGCAGGAATTCCA
>JBDSPX010000112.1:0-3835 GCA_039930065.1 Dokdonella sp. | reverse complement strand
GTGCAGAAGGCGGTCGCCGAAGGTCTCAAGGGCACCAAGAACAAGGATGCGGCCGCAGCGGTCGGCAAGGCCATTGCGGAACGTGCGCTCAAAGCCGGCATCGAAAATGTCGCATTTGACCGCTCGGGTTTCCGCTACCACGGGCGCATCAAGGTTTTGGCCGATGCTGCACGCGAAGCGGGTTTGAAGTTCTGAGTTACCCGGGATTCGGGATTTGGGATTCGGGATTCGAAAAAGCGACGCCATTTGGCCGCCTTTGCGAATCTCGAATCCCCAATTTCGACTCCCGGCACCAACGATCCACCACAACTCCAAGCGACTCAAGTCGCAAGCAAAAGTCCGGATCCTTAGTGACCGGCACAAAGGTGAAACATGTCCAGCAATGATCGTGAGACCAGCGACGGCCTCCTCGAGAAGTTGATCGCAGTGAATCGAGTGGCGAAAACCGTCAAGGGTGGTCGTCAAATGAGCTTCACCGCACTGACTGTAGTCGGTGATGGTGAAGGCCGCGTCGGCTTTGGCTATGGCAAGGCGCGTGAAGTGCCGATCGCCATTCAGAAGGCGATGGAGCGCGCACGCAAGAACATGGTGCGAGTTGAGTTGAAAGAAGGCACTTTGTGGCATGCCGTCAAGGCAAACCATGGCGCGGCGCGTGTTTACATGCAGCCAGCTTCGGAAGGTACCGGTGTAATCGCCGGTGGTGCTATGCGTGCTGTACTCGAAGTGGTTGGAGTAAAGAACGTTCTGGCCAAGGCCGTTGGTTCGCGCAACCCGATCAATCTGGTGCGCGCCACGATTCTTGGTTTGCAGGCCATGGCTACGCCGCAGGGCATCGCGTCCAAGCGTGGCAAAACGATTGAAGAGGTGCTTGGCAATGGCTGATGAAAAAACGAAGACCGTGCGCGTGCGTCTGGTCAAGAGCACGAATAGCTGCCAGGGTCGTCATCGTTTGAGCGTCAAGGCCCTCGGCCTGCGCAAGATCAACGATGTGCGTGAATTGAAAGACTCGCCGTCGGTTCGTGGACTGATCAATCAGGTCAGCTACCTCGTCAGCGTCGAGAATGACGCCTAAGCGTCATCAAGAATCAGGAGTCGATTTCATGCGTCTGAATACACTCAAGCCCGCACCTGGCGCACGCAAAGAAGGCGTTCGCGTTGGTCGCGGCATCGGATCCGGGCTCGGCAAGACTTGCGGCCGCGGCCACAAGGGCCAGTTCGCACGTTCCGGCAAGGGCAAGGTCAAGGCTGGTTTCGAAGGCGGCCAGATGCCCTTGCAGCGTCGTCTGCCGAAGGTTGGTTTCCGCTCGAAGAAGGCGATTGATACCTGCGAAGTTCTGCTTTACAGGCTCGAGACCATGACCGTTGACGTCATCGATTTTGACGTGCTCAAGGCGGCTGGGCTGATCGAAACCCGCGCCACGCGTGTAAAGATTGTGAAGAAAGGCGAGCTGACACGCGCCATCACGCTACGCGGCGTTGCAGTCACGGCCGGCGCTCGTGCTGCGATCGAGGCGGCTGGTGGGAGCGTCGAGTAATCGTGGCAACCTCCAAGTCCAGCGGTATCGCGTCGCTCGGCAAGCTGACCGAGCTCAAACAGCGTTTGCTGTTCGTGGTCGGTGCGCTAGTTGTATTCCGTCTGGGATCGTTTATTCCGGTTCCTGGCGTGAACCCCGAGGCGATGGCTCGGCTGGTATCGAACAGCGGTGGCCTGATCGACATGTTCAACATGTTCTCGGGCGGTGCGCTTAGCCGGTTTTCTCTGTTTGCACTGGGTGTGATCCCGTATATTTCGGCTTCCATTGTGGTGCAGTTGTTCAGTTCGGTGGTGCCGGCCTGGCAGGCGCTCAAGAAGGAGGGCGAATCAGGTCGACGCAAACTCACTACCTATACGCGCTGGGGTACGGTCGGACTTGCTTCTTTTCAGTCTTTTGGCGTTGCAACAATGTTGCAAACTCAAGCCGGCGTGGTGTACGCGCCGGGGCCAAGCTTTGTCTTTGGAACCGTTGTTGGTTTGACCGCCGGTACGTTGTTTTTAATGTGGCTGGGTGAGCAGATTACAGAACGCGGGATAGGCAATGGTATTTCGCTGATCATCTTTGGCGGCATCGTTGCCGGATTGCCGTCTGCCGTGGTGCATACGTTGGGGATGGCGAATAGCGGTGAGTTGACCTGGCTGAAGCTGATCATGGTGCTTGCCGCGGTGCTCGCAGTCACTGCGTTCGTTGTCTTCATGGAGCGCGGGCAGCGGCGAATTACGGTCAACTATGCTCGCAAGCAGGGTGGTGCGGGTCGCGCGTACATGAATCAGAGCTCGCACTTGCCGCTCAAGATCAACATGTCGGGCGTAATTCCGCCGATCTTCGCTTCCAGCTTGATCATGTTTCCTGCTACCGCAGCAGCATGGTTCAGTAGTTCTACCGAGATTCGTTGGTTGCAAACATTGACGTCTGCTTTGGGACCTGGTGAACCGCTGCACATGGTGATCTATGCATTAATGATCATTGTGTTCGCATTCTTCTACACGGCGTTGGTATTCAATTCGCAGGAAACTGCCGATAACCTGAAGCGTTCGGGTGCCCTGATTCCAGGAATCCGGCCGGGCAAGGCGACCGCCGACTATATTGATGGCGTCATGACACGTTTGACAGGCATCGGCGCTCTCTATCTGGTGGCGGTCTGTCTGGTTCCTGATTTGCTGCGTAATGCCTGGCATGTACCGTTCTACTTCGGTGGAACGTCGCTGCTGATTGTTGTCGTTGTGGTCATGGATTTTACCGCGCAGATTCAGGCTCACCTGGTCTCGCATCAGTATGAAAGCCTGCTCAAGAAGGCGAACCTCAAGGGTCGTTGAGAGTCTGGCAATGGGTCTGCTGCCGCCACTTTCCGCAGGGGGTGGGGGCGGGCGTCGAGGGGTTTCAGTTTTCCTCGATAACAGATAGAATACGAAGTTCACTGCGCATTTAGTTCTTTCGGAGACATTCAAACATGGCGCGCATCGCCGGTGTCAATCTTCCGGTCCAGAAACATACTGTGATCGGGCTGCAAAGCATTTTTGGTATCGGTCGTTCGCGGTCGAGAAAGGTCTGTCTGGACGCGGGTGTCGCGCCGTCGACCAAGATCAAGGATCTTACCGAGGCGGAGGTCGAAACGATCCGCCACGAAGTTGCTAAGTACACGGTCGAAGGCGATCTGCGTCGCGAAGTGGGTATCGCGATCAAGCGTCTGATCGATCTCGGCTGCTATCGCGGATTGCGTCATCGCCGTGGTCTGCCGATGCGCGGTCAACGCACCCGCACCAATGCTCGTACCCGTAAGGGTCCGCGTCGTGCGATCAAGAAATAATCTGCCCGGAAACGAATCATGAACAAGCCGGTCGCCAAGCCGAAGAAAAAGATCAAGCGCGTTGTGACTGATGCCATCTGCCACGTGCAGGCATCTTTCAACAACACCGTCGTCACGATTACCGATCGCCAAGGCAATGATCTTTCGTGGGCAACTGCAGGCGGAGCGGGTTTTCGTGGCTCGCGCAAGTCGACACCGTTCGCTGCACAGGTCGCAGCGGAAAAGGCGGCTCGTGTCGCTGCGGAATACGGAGTCAAGACAATCGAAGTGCGTATCAAGGGTCCAGGCCCGGGTCGCGAATCGGCGGTTCGTTCATTGAACAATGTCGGCTTCAAGGTTACCAACATCATCGACGTGACGCCGATCCCGCATAACGGGTGTCGTCCGCCGAAGAAGCGTCGCGTCTAAAGGATACCGAAATGGCTCGTTATATCGGACCCACCTGCAAGCTGGCCCGGCGCGAAGGCGCTGATCTCAGCCTCAAGAGCCCGGC
>JBDSPX010000111.1:0-9100 GCA_039930065.1 Dokdonella sp. | reverse complement strand
CGAGCTTGAGCCCACCCTTGATCAATTTGTTGCCCTGATAGAAATCGCGCATGAACTGGCGGAACGCTTCACCGGCTTGATCCGGCGAATCAAAGATCCACTTCTCCATACGCAGGAAATTCTCAAGTTCGGCCTTGTTGTCGAGGATCTCGACCATCCCGACATACTTCTGCTGGAGCAGACGCATCGGCTTGAGCATCAGGTAACACCAGTTCATCAGATCCGCCGGCACATTGCCGATCGTGTTGACGAACAGATCCGCATCCATGTTGCGCGTCCAGTTCGACAGCATGTTGTCCGGCGTGTGGAAATCGACCGGCGTAACCATCGTGATGAGGTTCTTGACCTTGTGCGGATGGATCGCGGTGAAACACAACGAGAACGCGCCGCCCTGGCAGATGCCGAGAACGTTTATCTTCTTGACGCCCGCATTCTTCGCCACTGCATCGACGCTGCGACGAATATAACCGTTGATGTAGTCATCAAGGGTCAGCCAGCGATCGGCCAGATCGGGATAACCCCAATCAATCAGATAGACATCCTCGCCTTGTGCGAGCAGGTTGCGTACGAGAGATTTGTCTTCCTGCAGATCGACCATATACGGGCGATTGACCAAGGCATACACAATCAGTGTTGGCGTCTTCGCCGTCGGTTTGCTATCGCCGCGATAGCGATAGACGACAAGCTTATCTTCGCGATAGATCTCTTCCTTCTCGGTGCAGCCGAATTCGACATCATCCAGCGTGGGCAAAACCTGCATGCCAGCGGTCAGCTTCTTCTGGAATTTTTGCGCTTCCTCGAAAAGCTTGAACGGTTCGATATTGAGCGGCCCCATCACTTGCTACCTCCGCGTTTGCTCGCTATCGGCTTGGCGCCAGAAGATCGTCCACTCACGCTTCCTGTCTTCGACTTGCGCGCAAAGCGCGCGATGCTTGCCGCGAAACTGCCGCTTCCTGCCGCATCCTTGGACTTCGCAGCGCGCGACTTGGTTATCGGAACTGACTTGCGTTCCGACTTGGACGCGATTGATTTTCGGCGCTTTTCGCGGTGGCTCGGCGCGACCTTCGAATCCTTCTTGCGCGAAGTCTTCTTGGTCGTCGACTTGTTTTCCGCAATGACCTCAACGCGCGCCGCTTCCTTTGCCTTCGACGCTTTTATTGCTTTTGGCGCTTTTACTGCTTTGGGCGATTTTGCAGCCTTCTTGAGCTTTGCCGACTTCTTTGACTTTGCCGGCTTGGTTGCCTTGACGGGCTCTGCGCGCTCCAGCAGTGCTGCGGACTTGATATTTTCCTTTCGAGTCGACTTCAGCGCTTCCAACTCGCGACGCAACTCGGCAACTTCGGCCTGCAATCCTTCCTGATCGCCAGTGCTCTCGCGCTCTTCGCGAAACTCGCGGCGCAATGCCTGCAAACGCTCGCCAATGCTGTTCACTTCGCTGCGTGTCGGCATGCCGAGCTGATTGCAGAACTTCTCGATTTCACCCTGCACCTGCTGTCGCACACGCATCTGCGCGTCGACGACCGCACCATAGACTTCGCGGAACTCTTCCGACAATGCGATCTCCGCATACGCCTCTTCCGCTGCATCGATCCACACATCGTAGAGACCTCGCGCCGAATCGATCTGTCTTCCGGGCTCCTCGCGCTCGGCGAGCTTGAGCTGGAATCGCGCGAATGCCTTCTCGCCAACTTTGAGCATGAGTCGGTCGTAGCGCGCGCTCTGCTCCTGATAGTCGATAAATACTTGCGCAGTTTTCTGTAAATTCTCCTGCTTCTCGCGCAGATGACCAAACGCCGGCATATGCAATGCGCCTTTGGCCTTGTCGAACATCGGTCCGACTGCCGCTGCAAACTGTTCCATCATCTGATCGAAGCCGACAGCACCCTGGTTACCGAATCCACGCATGGCCGCCGCGAACGGGTTGCTCATCGCAGACGGCGGAAATGCTCCAGACAATCCGGCAGCGGCGAATGGGTTGGAAAATCCGCTGGCGCCTTGCCCCATTCCACCACTCGCCAAGCTCTGCAGCATGCCGAGATAGCCCTGCGCCCCGGCCAGCAGATGCTCCATCGCCGCGCTCTGCTGCTTGCCACCAGAAAAAGAATGGGCCTGGGCCATATTCTCGAACCACGAAGGGGGCGAGGCAGCAGCGCTACCCCAAACCGGCTGAGCCGTATTTCCACCCATCGCCGCCTGGGCCTGACGTGCCATTGCCTCCCAGTTCTTTGCCCATTGGCCAACATCGAGTGGATCGCTCATGACTCATGCTCCGTTTGCGGATCGGGGCGGTCATCTGACCGCATGCCGCCCATGATAACGGGGCACACGTCATCGCGGCGAACCCGCTTTGATGCCGATCAGTAATCGCCGAGCTGGAATGCACCCAGTGGCCCATCGCCACGCGGCGATGTTGCGATATCCCGGCTCGACGGCAACGGATCACCGGCACTGATATGCGCCCAAAGCTTGTCGAGTGCCGAATACGCGTAGGGCAACATGGGTACATGCGCGTCACCGAAGCCCGGAAATGCGAGGAAAGCGTCGAAATGCTGACCATGACCGACTTTCCAGAACACCGGCTTGCGCCCGTTCGCTTCCAGCCAATTTACATAGGGCTCGGAGCTGAAAGCCATTGGCACCAGACCGTCGGCCTTGCCATGGACGATGATCATCGGCAGATCGGCTCGCGGCAGCGATGCGCGAGTCTCCTGCGCACCGTCATGCAAGGTCGAAGCAAGCTTGCTCGAATCGCTCCACAAACCGCTGAGACACTCCGAACCCGGCCATGCCGCATCCTTGCTGGCGGACAAGGTATCGATGATGCCGACGCCCGCGCCCGGCGGAATGCCCGCCGCATCAGACCACCAACTGGCTTGTTCAACCGGTGAGGCAACGCGCGCAACGCCGGCCGCGTCCGTCGCGGCCAGGCCAAATCCACAAGGCATCGGACCCACGCCGGTTCTTGCGTAGGCGGCCGCATAGGTAACGCTCACTGCGCGCCATAGATCGAGTGCCGTCGATGCCGCAGCGCTCGCCAGCGCTTCGTCGGTCCAGCCGGTCGCGTGCAAATTCTCCAGCGCCTGGGCCGCAGCAGGCATCGTCGATTGGGTTCCCTGCCAGCGCTCTGCCTTGAGCGTTTCGCAGCGTGTGACCCAGGCCGGCGGCGGCTCACCGCCCACGCGGGCAAACGGCGTCTTGTCGAAACGCGGATCGAGCAAGGCGCAAGGCATCAACAACATCGCCTCGGTTGCGTAGTCATACAGCGCACGACCGCCCTCGCCTGCCCAGATATTCGGCTCGACCGCGACCACACCATCGAGCAGACCTTCATCGATTTCCGCAGCACGCAACACCGCACCGCCGCCATTCGAAATGCCTGCGGCGATGATTCGCGTGTTCTCGGCCGTGAAAGGCGCCTGGTCGGGAAACGCTTGATCGAGCGCATGCAGTGCAAAGCGCGCGGCCTGTATGACGTGACGTCCCCAGTCGGCCTCGGGGTTGTCGCCTGAGTGCGCATGCTTGACCAACACCTGATTCGTGCCTGCAATCACCACATCATCGGCAGGTTCGAATTCGAGCTGAGCGCTGCCACGGGTCGCTCGCGTACCGTCCAAAGCGACGCCCGTATTGCTGGCGACATCAAAATAGCCACTGCCATTGCCCTTGTCGGTGTAGGCCACCGCACAGCCGTGCGGCAGGCCCCACGCGCCTGCGAGCGAGATCGCGCCGTAAATGCCGCGCGATCCGGACGATGCCGTGACAACGACACATCGTTTGTCGCGATCAAACAGATCGGGCACCTGGACAAGGACACGATGCGGAGATTTCGCCTTCGGCAAACGCGCGAACGCGCTGAATTCACGACCGGTTACCAGCGGCACCGCGCCATAGATTTCGCCATAGCCACCGAGCGGGCCGAGATCGGCAATGCCACGCCAACTCGAATAAATCGCGCGCCGACGCAATTCGGCTGAGGTCGGCAATTCCGGACTGACGACAGCCGGAGCCGATCCGCGCAAGCCAGCCAGACCAAGGCCTGCGCTAAGGAGATCGTCATCGCCCTGATGCGTGGTGACGCGGATCTCGCTGACGAGTCCATCGGACATGGGGGGTTTCTCCGAGACGGTACGGTGGCTGGCGCAAGCGGCCAGTGCGAGCGCGGCCAGCGCGCAGATGCAGAGTTTGGGAGTGGTTTTCATCCTTGCACGGTAACAAGCGCTGATCGGACTGTCATCGGACCAATGGGCAATGGGTCAGTCGATTCATTGTCAAAGAGGCTTGGCGCGCTTCAAAAAAAAGATTTGTCGCAGGATGTCCAAATCCCGTACGAAGCGGGGTTCTTCTCAACCAAGGGCAGCACGAGGCTGTCGATTGGAGAAAGAACATGCGTCAGATCAACCCCTGGAACGTGCGGGCATCGACCCGCTGCATGAGAGCACGCCGAGGCTGGATCGCAATCGGCTGCCTGCTGCTTGCGCAAGGCTTGATGAATTCCGCCAGCGCCAACATCTACACCGTCGGCGACAACACCTGCAACTACACCAACATCGATGACGCACTCGATGCAGCAGAGACCCATTCGGGTGCGGATACGATTCGGCTGACCCGCACTGGCGATTACACCGCCGCAGCGATCACTTTCTCGACCAGCCAGGATTTGACGATAACCGGCGGGTTTGCCAATTGCACCACAGCCACGGAAGACTCGGTCTATACGATCCTCAACGGCGCGGGCGCTCCCGCCGCCTCGGTGATCACCATCAACGGCGATACCGGCTCAGTGGTGCGGCTGCGCAAGCTGACCATCAAGAACGGCGATGTAGCGAGCACCGGCAGCGCCGGCGGCGGAATCCAGTACACCGGAAAGGGAAAGCTCGACATCGCGTACAGCCTGATCCAGAACAACACCGGTGCATACGGTGGTGGCATCAACGCGGGTGGCACCAGCGATGCGGCCGAGCTGGATATCGGGCCCAATACCTTGATTACGGGCAATATCGCCATCTACAACGGTGGCGGCATTTATTCCAACAATATAGAAGCGGCGATACGCGGGGACAGTATCGGCGTCTACAGCAATGAGGCAACCGGCCTTGCAGGCGCGGGCGGATATGGTGGTGGAATTCACATCCGTGCCTGCGCCTTGATTTCGGCCGTTTACCTTGGAAGCCCCGGCCTCGGCGGAAATCTCAGCGTGGTCAGCAACAACACGGCGGTTTACGGTGGCGGTGTCGCGATCGAGACGCCGAGCGGCTGCAGCAAAGCCGCGGATTTGCGCATGTACTCGACAGCGGCCGGCTTGACGAGCCTCAAAGGAAACATTGCATCGATTTCGGGCGGCGGTGTTTACATCTCTCGCGGCGGCGGTACGGCGGACGTTTATGTACGCAACGCGTCGATACAAAACAATACAGCACCCGTTGCATCGGCCCTCTATCTCGGCAACGCGGGAAACGCGCAGTTCAATGGTGTATCGGGCATAGCGTTCGGTGACGACATTGTCGATTGCGCGACCGGGGTACCTTGCGGCTCAATCAGTGGCAATATCAGCGCCAATGGTCAGGTCATATACGGTCAGACAAACAACAGAATGGAATTGAACAACGTAGAAGTTACCGGTAATCAAGGCACGGAACTCGTACGTTTGAACGATTTGAGACTCTACGACACTCTGGTCGCCGACAACGCCTCCACCAACCGTCTGCTGGAAACTCACATCGGATCGATCGCTTTCTCCACGATTACAGGAAACCAGGTTGGCGGATCACAGGTGATCGGCATCAATATGGGAGGCACATTCAATATGACTGGATCGGTGACCTGGCAGCCCGGCAAGACCATCCTGCACAACGATGGCGCCTTGCCAATCGTCAGCGACGTCGTGACGAGCGAACTCGCCTCATTCTCAGGCCCAAACTCATCGCGCAATCTCGTCGCCAATCCACGTCTGATTGATCCCACCCCGAATGGCAACTACGCACCAACAGCGGGTTCACCGGTCATCGACTATGCCGTCGGTGGAAACCTTCTGAATGATTTGCTCAACCTGCCACGTGATATCGACTTGGGTATCGTCGACGACCTCTATGGCACGCGTGATGTCGGCGCCTACGAGCGTCAGGCCTTGCAGCCACTTGTGGAGAACGGCGAGTTTGCCGCCAACAACCGGGTGTGGTCGGTCTACAACGGCGTCGTGACAACCTGGGATGCAACGCAGAACGCGCCAGGATCGACCGGTGGATCCATGCACATCAAGCAGTCAACAGCGAGTACCGACGTTGTTGGCGCCGTGCAATGCATCCATCTGCCAGGGCCCGGCGACTACACGCTCAATGGCTCGGGAAAAGTCGCATCCGGCGGCGGCCTGCCGAGCAACGCGCACTACGCAACGCTGAGCTGGGAGTTGCGTCTTGCCGGCAGCGAAACCTGCACAGGCAATGCGGATCTATACGGTGACAAGGTATTGGCCGCGACGGGAAGCAGCTGGAACCGGCCATCGGCACAGACGCACATTATCGTTAGCGCGCAACAATGGACGAGCGACACCTCAGTCGCGGTGTACACGAAGATCAACGAAGGCGGCGGCATCGGCGGCATCGCTGCACCGACCGGGACGAGCCTCAAGGAAGGCTGGATCGATCATGTGACCCTGAACGTTGAAGAGCCCGTTTCGGATCGCATCTTCAGCGATGGCTTCGATCTGTCATCCCTTGCACCTGCCGAGTAGAACTCTTGGACGCGCAGTCGCAAAAATCACGATTGCCTGCGCGGACAAAATATCGGTTTTCATCGCCGACCTTCAAACACGTACACTGGCGCAGCCACCTGAGGGTTGCTGCGCCCATGCCTGCCAACGGTTTCGATCAGTCCAAATCCACCTCGAACGACTCGATCTCCTCGGTGGTGTCGTTCGAGGCGGTCTACGAACGTCTCAAGGGCATGGCCCATCAACACCTTTCCGGAGGAGCGCGCGGCACCCTCGATACCACCGCACTCGTCCACGAGCTTTATTTGCGCATGGATGGCGGCAATCCGCTGCGCTTCGAACATCCCTCACAGTTTTTTGCCTATGCAGCCCGAGCGATGCGCCACTTGCTGATGAATCGAGCGCGCGACCGCATGCGTCAGAAGGCTGGCGGTGAATGGGCGCAGATCACTCTGGCCAACGTGGACGAGTCCGCGCTGAGCATCGACAGTTCGGAGCAGGCGCTGGCACTCGAAGAGGCACTCGCCCAGCTCGAAGCATCCGATTCGCGCGCCGAGCGCGTCTTCGAGCTGCGCTATTTCGCGGGCCTCACGCCCGAGCAGATCAGTGAAATCCTTGGCCAGACCCGACGCACGACGGACCGCGATTGGCGTTACGCACGCGCCTTTCTTGTCGCAGCGCTGAGCTGACCTCTTCGCGGCGCCCATGTCATGACGAATGTCTCCGAAAAATCTGGTGATCTGCGTGCCCTGTTCGAGGCGGCGCTGGAGATCGCTCCGCAGGGAAGATCGGAATGGCTGATCTCCCATTGCAAGGACATTGAAGATCGCCGTGTAATCGAACGCTTGATAGCAGCCGACGATCTTGAGCACGCAACGATTGTGGACGACTCGTTCGACGCACTACTCGGCGAGGTCGGCAAGATCGAAGTGGATGGTCCTCCAGCCGGCACGCGAATTGGCGGATTCACGCTACTCGAAAAACTCGGTGACGGCGGATCGTCCGTTGTTTTTCTCGCCCACCGCGAACAAACCGGCGTAATCCAGCGCGTTGCCCTCAAGCTGCTGCGACGCAATCTATACACCGCGGATGAGCAGCGGCGATTCCGTGACGAACGCCGCGCGCTCAGCCAACTCGATCACCCGGGCATTGCACGTCTGATCGAAGGCGGACTGACCGATTCGGGCACGCCCTATATCGCACTCGAATTGGTCGAGGGCGAATCGATCATCGCGTATGCGAGCAAACAATCGCTCAATACCGCCGGGCGACTCAAACTCTTCGTTGCCGTTTGCCGTGCCGTCGAGGCCGCGCATCGCGCGTTGATCGTGCATCGTGATCTGAAACCATCCAACGTGATGGTCACCTCGCGCGGCGAGGTCAAGCTGCTCGACTTCGGCATAGCAAAATTGCTCGACAGCGAAGACATCGAGCCGACCCAGAACCGTCCGATGACGCCGGCTTATGCCGCACCGGAACAATTCGCAGGCGGACAGATCACGACCGCCACCGACGTCTATGCACTTGGCGTCATGCTGACCGAACTCATCACAGGAAAGCGCCACGAATCGGGCGATTCGCGCACGCCTTCTGCGCAAGTGGACGACGCCAGCGCTGCAGAGGCTCACGCGGCGTCTTCTCGCGCCCTGCGCCGTCAGCTACGCGGCGACCTCGACAACATCGCGTTGAAGGCAATGGCTGCCGAACCGGAAAATCGATATGCCTCGGCCGGCTCGCTGGCAGACGACGTCGAACGTCACCTCGACGGCCAACCGGTCTCTGCCCATCCACCATCGCGCTGGTATCGAACCAGCAAATTCATTGGCCGACACCGCGGCGGCGTGGCGACTACGGCACTTCTCGTGCTGGCCGTTCTTGCTTCGCTCGCGATCGCCATCGCTCAAGCCCGCTCGGCCCGTCAGGAAGCGCTGCGCGCAAACACGGTGCGCGATTTTGTCGTCGGCCTGTTCGATACCGCCAGTGCGCATCTGCCGCGCGATCAACGACCCACGCCCGAAGCACTGGTCGAACAAGCCCAGCGAAAGCTCGCTCAGCCATCCTCGCTCGATGCAGGAACCCAGGCAGACTTGCTGCGTACTTTAGGCGAAGTCAGCTTGTCACTTTCGAGTTTCAGCCGCGCTGAATCACTTTTCGAGCAGGCTAAATCTCTCGCTCAGACGCACGGCGATATCGAGACCGCGCGCGACACCCAGGTGCTGCGTGCGGATGCGCTGCAACGCGCGGCGCGCAATGCGGAGGCGATGACTGTTCTGAATCCACTGCTCACGGAGCTGGGAAAGAAGCCATCGTCAACGCTGTTGCGCGCCTATTCGGTAATGGCAGCGGCTGAATTGGAGCTGGGCAAACCGGACCAGGCCATTGCGTACAGGCGCA
>JBDSPX010000110.1:0-43154 GCA_039930065.1 Dokdonella sp. | reverse complement strand
TGCCATTCATCCTTGGTGGTCTGTTCGGCATGCTTGCCGTGTGGTTGCGCGGCTATCTTGAAGAGACGCCGGTGTTCGAGGAGATGCGTCGACGGCGTGAGCTGGTCAAGGGATTGCCGTTGAAAGTCGTGCTGCAAGGTCATTGGGGCGCAGTGATTCGCTCGATGCTGATCACCTGGATGCTGACTGCCGGCATTGTCGTCGTGATCCTGATGACGCCGACGCTCGTGCAGAATCTGTTTGCGATAGCGCCAGCAATCGCGGCCAAAGCAAGTTCGCTCGCAACCTTAGCGCTTTGCGTGGGATGCGTACTGTACGGAATCGCGGTTGACCGTTTTGGTGTCGAACGCGTGCTCATCGTCGGCGCTCTCGGCCTGGCATTGGCGACCGCCGGACTCTATCGAACCCTGAGCGTAGCTCCTGAACACTTCATCGTTGCCTATGCGATCACCGGGCTATTCGTCGGCGTCACTGGCGCAATCCCGAGCCTGATGGTGCGTGCCTTTCCACCGGCCATTCGCTTTTCCGGCATCTCGTTCGCCTACAACGTCGCCTATGCCGTGCTTGGCGGATTGACACCCCTCGTCGTCAGCTACTGGATAGGCAAGGGTGAAGCAAACGCACCGGTCTACTATGTTGCCGTCGCCTGTACCGCGGGCGCGCTTGCGGCGATTCTGGCGTCACGTCGTACTGCGATGGCCGGCATGGCCAACTGATCACCGTCCGCGGATAATCCATCGATGGACAACAATCACAGCAAACGCGACGCGATCATCATCGGCGGCGGCCACAACGGCCTCGTCTGCGCGGCCTATCTGGCCAAGGCCGGTCTGAAAGTAACCGTGCTCGAACGACGCCATGTCGTTGGCGGCGCGGCCGTCACCGAGGAATTCCATCCGGGATTCCGCAACTCGGTGGCGGCGTATACGGTCTCGCTGCTGCAGACCAAGGTGATCGAGGATCTCGATCTTCACGCGCACGGCTTGCGCATCGTCGAGCGCAAACTCGGCAATTTTCTGCCCTTGCCGGATGGCCGCTCGTTGCGCGTCGGTGCAGGCATCACGTATGACGAAGTCACCAAATTCTCCAAGCGCGATGCCGAACGTCTACACGACTACGAACAGCGTCTTGAAGCGATCGCGGATGTGTTGCGCGTGCTCGCGATGGAGCCACCGCCGAACATCACCGATGGTGGCTGGTGGAAGGCGATTCCCGAGTTGATCCGCGCCGGAAAACTCGGCAAACGGCTGCACAAGCTCGATGCGGGCTTGCGTCAGGAGTTGCTCGATCTGTTCACGATCTCGGCGTCCGAGTATCTCGATCGCTGGTTCGAGAGTGAGCCGATCAAGGCCGTGCTCGGCTTCGATGGCATTGTCGGCAATTACGCGAGTCCGCACACGCCCGGCAGCGCCTACGTGCTGCTCCATCACGTCTTTGGTGAGGTCAACGGAGTCAAGGGAGCGTGGGGACACGCGATCGGCGGCATGGGCGCGATCACCCAGGCAATGGCGAAAGCCGCAGTTGCGGCCGGCGTCGATATTCGTACCGGTTGTGGCGTGCGCGAGGTCATCGTCGAAGACGGTCGCGCGGTCGGAGTTGTCACCGAGACCAGTGACATCCTGCATGCGCGCGCGATTGTCGCCAACGTCAATCCTAAACTTTTGTACGAACGACTGATGGCTCCGGCAGTCGTGCCTGCGCCGACGCGTGAGCGCATGGCCAACTGGCGTTGCGGATCGGGCACGTTTCGCATGAATGTCGCACTTTCGGCCTTGCCGGATTTCACCGCCCTGCCCGGGCAGGGCGATCATCTGACCGCCGGCATCATCATGGCGCCGAGTCTTGCCTACATGGATCGCGCGTATCTGGATGCGGTGGCCAACGGATGGTCGCGCGAACCGATTGTCGAGATGCTGATTCCTTCAACCCTGGACGACAGCCTGGCCCCACAGGGCCAGCATGTCGCGAGTCTGTTCTGCCAGCACGTCGCGCCGGTCCTGTCCGACGGACGCAACTGGGATGACCATCGTGACGAAGTGGCTGATCTGATGATCGCCACGGTCGATCAATTCGCGCCGGGTTTCAAGGATCTCGTGATCGGCCGCCAGGCACTGACCCCGCTCGATCTCGAACGCACCTTCGGCTTGATTGGTGGCGATATCTTCCATGGCGCGCTGAGTCTCAACCAGTTGTTCAGCGCGCGCCCGATGCTCGGCCAGGCCGACTATCGTGGTGCCTTGCCAGGGCTCTATCTGTGCGGCGCTGGGACTCATCCGGGTGGCGGCGTGACGGGCGCGCCCGGTCACAACGCCTCACGCGTAATCAAGGCCGACCTGTGCTGAATTCGATATCCTTGCACCGAGACGTCGAGCAAGGCTGCAGATTCATTGCGTGAACGCTTGCAACAGTCCATCGTGGTATCTTCCTCTACAGCTAATGGATTCCAGATGGCTCATGTCCACGCTCCCGGTCTTGTCTTGCGAATGGATCCCGATGAATTGATCCGTGAGGGGGCGATCTGCAGTTGCGCCGAGCATGAAGCCGTCCACGCCCAGCATTATTTTGTCTGCATCGAGGCAAACGCCAAGGATGGATTGTGGCTGCCATTGTTCAGCGGTCCGCGCATGGGCACAAAGGAGTTGCCGAACATTTCGCGAACTGGCGACCCACGCTGGGTGGGTACGTCATCCCACTACAGTCCCGAGCAGATCTGGCGGGCAACGCACAAGGCCGCACAACGCGCAGCAACGGCCGCTCACGATTCCTCATCAGGCAAATTGGCGAACCGAATCAAGACGGAATTCCTTCCTTCCCCGTCTGAATTCACGTTTGACGCGGCCCACTGAATTCGTTCGAAATTCCAATCTCTGATTGAATCGGCAAAGGCGGAAACGCCTCGTCGGCGAGTCCGATTCGCAATCCTCTAGCTGGCCCCTGTGGTCGGCTCGGATATCGGCACGTAATCCTCCCGCAACATACCGCCTTTACGGTTTACCGCTTTGGCCACGACCTTTGTCGTGGCCGCGTCATTGAGCGGAAATCAAAATGAAGTTGATAAAAAAACGCTGGCCTTCACGCAAGTTTCTGGCGCTCGGCGTTCTCCTGCAATTCTCGAGCGTCACCGCGCAAGACAATGTTGAGTCCGCAGCCAGGGTCTCACCTGCACCGGATGGCGCCAACGATACGGTCAAGCTCAAGGGCGTCGAGGTGCAGGGCAAGTCGGGCGGCGGCAATCAGGCATTGTATCTCGATGAAAAGCGAGTCGCACCGGTGGTCACCGAGGCGCTCAGCGCCGAGCAGATTGCGCGCACCGGCGATTCCGATGCGGCGACCACACTGAAGCGCGTTCCGGGCCTCAGTCTGATCGATGGGCGCTATATTTATGTCCGTGGTCTCGGCGAACGCTATTCAAGCGTATTGCTCAACGGTGCGCAGATTCCAAGTCCGGACTTCACGCGCCGGGTCGTTCCGCTTGATCTTTTTCCGAACGAACTGCTCGACGGCATCATTGTGCAGAAATCCTACTCACCGGATATGCCCGGTGAGTTCGGTGGTGGCACGGTGCTGCTGCGCACGCGTGAGGTTCCGCGCGAACCGATTTTCCGTGTGCAGGGAACTCTCGGTTACACCGATGGGACGACGTTCAATGATGGCCTGCGCTATGACGGAGGCGATTCAGACGGGCTTGGTTATGACGATGGCAGCCGAGATCTGCCGGATTCGCTATCGTCTGCGATTGCGGATGGAAGTTACCTGCGACCGCAGTCGGCCAACAATCCCGGCGGCGCAACGCCTGACCAGCTGCAGAGCTACGGGCGCGACCTCGCCCAGTCCGGCTTTTCTACACGCCAGCAGCGCATCGGGCCGAATGGTGGTTTCTCGTTAGGGCTTGGCAATGGCTACCAGCTCAATGAAGACATCCGTCTCGGCGTGATCGGCGCGATCCGCTACAACCAGAAGTGGGACACCCGCAAAGAAACGCGAAACACCTACTCCGCCAGCGACAGCGGCCTCACGCGTGTCGGCAACCTTGATGTGGACAGCACTGAGCGTTCGCTTGATACCAGTGCGTTCGTCGGTCTCGGTCTGGAAATTGGCAAGTATCACCGGATCGGTTTGACTCTCATGCAATTGCGCCAGACCGATGACCGCACTCGCATCAGCGACGGTGTTGTAGATAGCGTCGACTCGCGTTTCTACGAGCTCAAATGGGTGGAAAACCAGTTGGCTGCCGCGCAGCTTACCGGCAAGCATCTGTTTCCGGTCTTGCATGATCTCGACGTGAGCTGGCAATACACCAAGGCACGGGCCAATCGCGATGTGCCTGATCAACGCAGCTATCGCTATGACTATTCCGGGGAACTGCTTGAGTATTCGCGACGCTCTGATGCCAATGCGACCGCCTACGGCACACTCGAAGACAATCAGGATGACTACGGTTTCAAAGTGGCCTTGCCGTTCTATTTCGAAAGCGGTTCGTCGCTGGCATTGAGCGCGGGCGCAGGTCGTACCACGCGCAATCGTGATTCCGCGATCCGTACGTTCTCTCTGCAACTTGCGTCAGGTTCACCGTTGAATACGGACTCGGCATTCTTCTCACAATCGATCGACGAGATTCTTGGCGCGGCGAATATCCGCCCGGATGGCTTCGTCTTGCGCGAAGTGACCCGACCGACCGATAACTATTTCGCTGCTCAAACTATTGCCAGCGGCTTCTTCAACGCCGATCTGAATCTTGGTGCCTGGCGATTCAACGCCGGTGGGCGTCGTGAGAAGAATGACCAGTCGGTGACTACCTTTGATGTCGGCAATTCGAATTTTGATCCGATCGTCTCAAGCATCAAGGCGAGCGACTGGTTACCCGCAGCCGGCATCACCTGGGCATACAGCGACAACGCGCAGCTGCGCTTCGGTTTCAGCAGGACGCTGTCGCGACCGGATTTCCGCGAACTCTCGCCCGCACCGTTCACTGATCCGGAACTGGATATTGACACGATCGGCAACCCGGATTTGAAGACGACCAAGCTGCGCAATCTCGATTTGCGCTGGGAATACTACTTTGGTGGTCTCGACAGCCTGTCGATTTCGGCATTCCAGAAGAAATTCGACAACCCCATCGAGAAACAGCGACTACCCGGCTCGACGCCATTGCTCAAGCTTGACAACGCGGCGAGTGCTAACAATGTGGGCATTGAGATTGACCTGCAGAAGGATCTCGGATTCATCAGCGAACGCTGGCTGAGGAGTTTGGATCTCAGCGCTTTCCGGCTCGGTTTCAACGTTGCGCGCATTCGCTCCGAGATCACGCTTGACCCGGAATCCGGGGGATTCCAGACCAATTTGTCGCGACCGATGCAGGGTCAATCGCCGTATGTAGTCAACCTCCAGTTCGGCTATACCGGGGAAACGGATGAGGCCAACGTGCTGTTCAATCGCTTCGGCCGACGTATTTCGGAAGTCGGCGTGCAGGGACAGCCGGATGTTTATGAGGAGTCGTTCAATAGTCTCGATTTCCTCTGGCGCCATCGCTTTTCCAGCGATTGGCGCATGAGCCTGCGCCTGCGCAACCTGCTCGATCCGAAAGTGCAGTTCACCCAGGGCGGGCTCGATACGCGTACCTACAGCCGAGGTCGTGAGGCACTGGTTTCGCTGGAATGGCGCCCATCGAAATAGATCTGTCATCGTTTCTGTATCGCTGTAGCGAAATCGTCACCCGCGTGTCCATTCGGTGTCATCACCTGCTGTGCATTCTTGAAGACCGTAGCCATCGCATCAATTGCGATGACTGTCACGCGTCCAATACCAACGGAGACTTCAGCATGAATCGAACCATCAAGGGTGCTGTTCTTGCAGCATGTGTCGTCGGAGGCCTCGTCTCAGCGGCCGCGAATGCCGCCGTCACACTCACAGATGTATTTTCTGGAAACTGGAAAGATTCGTCTCGTCCAAACAAGGGCTGGGACGTTGATGTCCTCACCCGCGAAAATGGTGAAAGAGTCTTGTTCCTGTACGGCTCGACCTTCGATGCAAACGGGAAGCCGTTCTGGATCACGACCAATTTCGACATCAAGGAATTTGAGTTCGCCTGGACAGGAAAGGCGTTTGGTACCTTTGAGGGCAGCTCGTTTTCCGGGTCCGAACCGACGACGTTGAAAGTGCTCGGCACGCTTGATGTCAGCGTCGAGAGTTGTGGTGAAATCAAGATCAACGTTGTACCCAATGCCGAAAGTGGATTCCAGCCGCTTTCACAGACCCTCACGCCAGCCCAATCGCTGGCGTCCGGAATTGCGCAGAAGGGTGACAAATGTGTCTACAAGACGAAATTCGCCGGTTGCCCGGCCGGAACGATCGCCGGTGTGCAGCCGCGCAGCTGCGTGCTCAGCGGCCAAATCAACCAGAACATGACCCTGACCAACGACACCACGTGGGTGCTTGATGGACTCGTCAAGGTCGGCGGCGACAACACCAACAAAACCGTATTGACGATCCAGCCCGGAACGCTTCTGACCGGCAATGGAGCCACTTCCGACTATCTTTATGTACAGCCCGGTTCGCGCATCATTGCGGACGGCAAGGCATATGCGCCGATCATTTTCACCAGTCCCGACGATGGCGTCAGCAGTAGCCGCGAACCGGCGCCGAAGGATTGGGGCGGTGTTGTCCTTTCCGGAAACGCGCCGAACAACAAATGTCCGACCGCGCCATTTGACTGTCGTAGCGAGTTCGATCCCAGCCTGCGTTACGGCGGTAACAATCCGCACGACAGCTCGGGCATCCTGCGTTACGTGCAGGTCCGCTACAGCGGCTATGTGTTCACCGAGGGGCGCGAGGTCAATGCTTTCACGATGCAATCGGTGGGTGATGCAACCGTGCTCGATTATCTGCAGGCCTATCGCGGCGGCGATGACGGCATCGAATTCTTCGGTGGCACCGCCAACCTCCGTCACTTGGTCGTGACCGAAGGCGGCGATGATTCGATTGACTGGGATGAGGGTTGGAGCGGCAAGGCGCAATACGCCTACTCGAAGACGGGCGTGGGTTTCGGCGAAGACAATGGCTTCGAGGCGTCCAATCAGGCCGACAACCAGGATGCACTGCCTCGCGCGACGCCGACCATTGCCAACTTCACCTTTATCGGTGGAACGACGGCCGGTGACGGTATTCGTTTCAAGGAAGGTACCGGTGGTCACATCGTCAACGGAGTCGTCAAGGGATACGACAAGGCGGGCAAGGCGTGCCTGAATATCATCAACGCACCGACCTACGCGGCCGCAGGACTGCCGAACGCACTGAGCGGTTCGCTTACCCTTGATCATGTCTTTCTCAACTGCGCCACGCCGTTCAAGACCGACGATGGGGCGCCGTTCACTTCAGACGCTTTCTTCAACGCTCAGCCCGGCAATTCGCTGGCCGACGCGATGCTGGACGGCTATCTGCCAAGGCCGAACTCGCCTGTGATCAATGGAGGTCGGCTGGTCGAGGATTCGTTCTTTGAGCCGGCTCCCTACGCTGGCGCGTTCAGCGGCGCCAGCGACGACTGGATGAAGGCCTGGACCTATCGCGCCGAGTAATCGATATCCCCGGACACGGAGTGATTCCGTGCCGGGCCCCGAACAAGCGGGGCCGAAGTGGTTTGACCGAGGTCTGCATCGCCGATGGGCGTAGCAGACCTTTTTTTGGTTTATCTGCCGATTCGTTTCGCCGTGGCGAGGCTGTCGCGCCAGTCACAATTGTTTTATTGGTTCGGCCCGTAAATAGTCTCGGCATTGATTTCTTGGCGGTACTGGGATGTCGGCGGGATCTCGGCCCACTTCCGTTCGTGGTGAGCCTGTCGAACCATGATCGGAAGTGGGCCGAGCAGCTCAGCACGTTGTAAACGCCCTTCGACAGGCTCAGGGCGAACGGTCGTCGTTGGACCAGATCCTATCGCGCAAAGTCGGACGACTTATGGGCCGAATCAATAGGGCGTCGAACAGGCTTGCTTCGACACCTGTTAGTCTTTCCGCTCAATCGAGCGCCGTGGTGCGCGGGAAGCCATCCTTTTGACTGCGCAGCTGCGGTAATCCGGTCAGGAACGATCGGTGCATCCAAGCGGCGGTCGATGACGTATAGACCGTTTCTGGTCTGCCGGAGTGCGGGCCTCGCTTGCCAATCGGGGGAAATCATGGGTCTCAAGAAAACGTTTGTTGTCGTCGGCATGCTGGCGATTATTGCCGGCTGCGCCACCGCTCCGCGGCCAGATGCGGGTGATTCCTCGGCGCCCGTCGCTAGCGCAGCACCGCCGCTCGTAGAGCGGGCAGAACCCTCGCCAGCGCCGACTGCGCCACCTGCTGCAAAGACGATGCCCGAAGAATCTCTTGCGCCTGCGATCGCGTCTTCGCCGACGCCGATTGAAGCCGAGAAGCCAATGGCACCGAAGGTTGTCAAGCCCGCTGCACCCACTGCAGTTGCGAAGGTTGTGAAAACAGAAAAGCCGGCCAACGCAAAACCGCCCGTACCCGCCGCACCCAAACCGATGAAGCCTGTTGTGTCTGCAACGCCATCCGCAGAGACCAACGAAGCAACCCCTGTCTCGGCAGCAACGCGCATTGAGGGCAAGCTCGAACTGATTGCAGGTGGCGGACAGGCTCTGGCTGCCGACGAAGTGGGCCAAGCCGTGGTCTATTTCATTCCGGATCAAGCAAAGGCAAAAGCAAAGCCCGGGCGCTTTCTCATCTACACCCACAACAAGCAGTTCGAGCCTGCTTCATTGGTTATTCCTCTAGGCAGTACCATCAGTTTTCCCAATCAGGACGAGATCCTGCACAACGTGTTTTCGGTGACCCCTCAATCGAGTTTCGATCTCGGCATCTATGGCGAGGGCAAGTCGGCTGATTACACCTTCAAGAAAACAGGCTTGGTGCTGATCAACTGCAACGTGCATCAAGCCATGCAGGCCAATGTGCTCGTGGTTGATACGCCCTACATCGTGGCTGTAGACAAGCAAGGCAATTTCAGGCTCGATAATATCCCTGGCGGCCGCGGCAAGTTGATGGTTTGGCATCCGCGCGCGAACGTGCAGGAGCAGGTTGTGAGCGTGCCATTGGCGGCACCGGTTTCCCTGCAACTCGTCTTGACCAAGCCTCGCGTGGTCGATCATTTGAACAAGGAGCGCAAATCCTACTGAGGATTGCGTCAGGGGGTTTCACCATGAGTATGCAGAAACGAGCGTTGTGGACGGCGCTGTTCCTGATTTTTTTCGTCAGTGTCGCCGGTGCTGCTGCGACCTGGTGGCAGAGCCGCGATGTCACGCGCTTGATTGACGGGCATGTGCTGGCATCGATGCAATCGATCCAGGGTTTCGCAGAGAGTTCGCGACAGCGTGAGCTTGAGCTGAAATCCGCAATCCTTGCCAGCAATCCGGGTTTTGTCGGCTACGTTTCACACGCGATGTCGGCTGGTGAGGAATCGGGTGGCGTCGTCGATGCCGCATCGATCCGTGATCTTCTCGAAGAGCGTCGCAGCCAGTTCAATTTCGACGTGGCAGCGATCCTTGATCCACGTGGTCGCACGATCGTCATGCTCGGTGAATCGCTGCGTTCGCAACAGGATTTCTCGGCAACCCCGCTGATGGCAGCGGTCCGCGCGAGTTCGACGCCATCGATCGGATTGCTCGGCAACAAAGGGCACCTGGTTCTGGTCTCGCTGACGCCCATGTTGCGTGGAGATACGGTCGAGGCTCTGCTGCTGACCGGCGTGGACATCGGTGACAGCTTCCTTGCCCCGCTCGCATCAGCCGGCCGCGTGGACCTCGCCCTGATCGAAGTTTCGAAAGGCGGAATGTCGGTGGTTGCATCGACCCTGGGTAGTGAGGATCACCAGGCGGTCGTCGATGCAGTCGCAGCCGAGCCTGTCTTGATCGGAGGGCTGGCAGATCCTGGCCAATCCAGGCACTTCGACCTCAAGCTCTCCAGCGGAGACACCCGGGCGTCGGCGACTGCGTTGTTTCTGTCCCCTTCAACCGGTTTGCTGGTCAGCGTTGTTCCGATTGCCGAGCGCGTCGTCAGCGCCAGTGTGATTCGTGCGCCGATGCTGATTGCGGGCTGCCTGGTCCTCCTGACCTTCTTGATTTTGTGGTGGCTGATCCATCGTGGCCTCGTGCGTCCGCTCAACAATTTGATCGAAATGTCCGATCGCGTTTTGCGTGGGGACATCCAGGTTGTCGCAAGAGACGTTGGCAAGGGAGACATTTCAATGATCGCTGCGGCCTTCAATCAGGCCTTGGCCGGATTGCGCGGCTACAAGGAAGTCATCGAGAAACGCGAAGAGAAAAAATAGCGGGTTCAATCCTTTCGGGAAGAACGCCTGTCGGGATTTTCTGGAACAGAACAGGGGCGTGGTCAATGAATGAAGCAAGCCGATTCAGCGGGCGAGTGCTGCTCGCACTGGCGATTTCGATGGCAGTGCAGGCGGTTGCGTTCGCCGAGGATGGGGCAGCCGTGGCGCCATCTGCGGCTGAGCGCGCGCAGCCCGACGAGACGATTGCTGGCAGCGACAAATTGCTCCTCACCGGCGGCGTGAGCCAGCTCGAAGGCGCAGCGGGTGGTGGTCTGACGCCATGGGCAGTGATCGGCGGCTATGGCACCGGCGATCAAGTCGGTGCCAATGCCTTCTACACAAGAGTCAATGTGCAGGACTATCATCTGGATGGTGCCGGTGCTCTGATCGGCTTTCTTGATCGCATCGAACTGTCCGTTGCCCAGCAACGTTTCGATACCGAGGATGTCGGTGCGGCGCTCGGCCTCGGTCGCGGGTTTACTTTCCGCCAGAACATCATCGGGCTAAAAGTGAAAGTAGCCGGTGACGTCGTGCTCGAACAGGATTCCTGGTTGCCGCAAATATCCGTGGGTGCGCAATTCAAGAAGAACGATCGCGGGGATGTGCTGCATGCGATCGGGTCGAAAGATGATCAAGGGGTCGACTTTTACGTCAGTGCGACAAAGCTCTATCTGAGTCAGAGTATTCTTGCCAGTGTGACTTTGCGCTATACCAAAGCCAACCAGATCGGCATCCTCGGATTCGGCGGTGACCGCAGTGACAGCTACAAGCCGCAATTTGAAGGATCAGTCGCGTGGCTGCTCAGCCGCAAGTTTGCGGTCGGTGCCGAGTATCGTATGAAACCGGACAATCTCGGAATCGCCAAGGAAGATGACTGGTTTGACGCGTTCATCGCATGGGCGCCGACGAAACATGTTTCTTTGACCCTGGCATATGCCGATCTCGGCAACATCGTGATCAAGGATCGGCAGCGAGGGCTGTATGCCTCGGTGCAGGTCGGATTCTGAATTCAGCAGCGGAGAAGCGCGTGAAAGTTAGCAGCAAATTTGCAGTGTCGTTCTTTGTGTCTTTCCTGATCGGATCCGCGGCGCTCGCACCGGTGCGGGCTGACGAGAATCCAGCACCAGCGGATCCAGCCCTGCTGCCGGTGTTCGAGCAATTCGGCGGCAAGCCCGGCATCGACGCGCTGATGGAGGATTTCATGGTCAAGTTGATCGAGGATCCGCGCACGCGTGACTACTTCAGTGAAGCCGATCAGAAGCACATCAAGGCCATGCTCGCCGAGCAGTTCTGCGTGATCCTTGGCGGACCCTGCAGCTACACCGGCAAGGGCATGAAGGAGACCCACGCCAAGCTCTCGATCAACGAAGGCGGATTCAACGCGCTGGTTGAAGATCTGCAATTGGCCATGGACATGCACAAAATTCCATTCCGCGCACAGAACAAGCTGTTGGCGAAACTTGCGCCAATGCATCGGGAAGTGGTCACCGCTCCCTGATGAGCGTGGCTGATTGGGCTGGGTCGGCTTGCCTCTATAATCGCCGCTAGCCGCCAACTGCGGCGTTGTGACGAGAGGTGTCGATCGGATGAATGCCGAGCCCGCATTTTCGCTTTATCAGAACTGGTCTGCCAACACACTTGTTGTGCTGGCCACGTTCGTTGCCGTAGCGAGTGTGGTTCTGCTTCACTATGAAGGGCTGGTCGCGCTGTCGGCCAGACTGGCCAAGCGCAGCGGCCAACGTCGACGCAAGGTGCTTTACGCGATTTCCGCCATTCTCGTTCTGCATATCATCGAAATATGGATCTTTGGACTGACCTGCTGGCTGCTCTTGATGTGGCCGGCCTGCGGGCATATCGCCGGATCGGAGACGCTGCTTCTTTTCGACGCCGTGTATCTCTCGGCAGTCACCTATTCCACGGTGGGCTTTGGTGATCTGGCGCCGGTCGGCGTCGTGCGTTTTCTGATCGGCACCGAATCGCTGACGGGGTTTGTCCTGATCACCTGGTCGGCCTCGTTCACCTATCTTGAAATGGCACATTTCTGGGACAGGTTGGGCAACGATCGTGGACGTTGATGCCCGCACAGCCATGAACACGAGTCAGCGGATGCGCTCGATCTTCAGCGGCTCGGTAGGCAATCTTGTCGAGTGGTATGACTGGTATGTTTACGCGGCGTTTTCGCTGTATTTCGCCAAGGCGTTTTTTCCGCAGGGCGATCGCACCGCCCAGTTGCTGAATACCGCGGCGGTTTTTGCGGTCGGCTTCCTGATGCGTCCGATTGGTGGCTGGTTGATGGGTTTGTGGGCTGATCGCCACGGACGCAAATCCGCGTTGATGTTGTCGGTGACCCTCATGTGTGCGGGATCGCTGATGATCGCAGTGACACCGGGCTACGCCACGATCGGCATTGCTGCGCCAATCATGCTGGTGCTCGCGCGTTTGCTTCAGGGACTCAGTGTAGGTGGTGAATATGGAACCTCGGCGACCTATCTGAGCGAAATGGCCACGCGCGAACATCGTGGCTTCTGGTCGAGCTTTCAGTACGTGACGTTGATCCTCGGTCAACTGCTGGCACTGGCGGTTTTGATCCTGTTGCAGCAAGTATTTCTGAATGCCGAGCAGATCGATGCCTGGGGCTGGCGTATCCCGTTTGCAATCGGAGCGTTGTGCGCAGTCTCGGCGCTTTATCTGCGTCGCAACATGGCTGAGACCGAGGCCTTTGCGAAGGCGAAGTCTGCATCGAGACCGTCGAGTTCAATGCGCGCCCTCATGCAGCATCCGCGCGCGGTACTGACCGTGATAGGGCTGACTCTCGGCGGTACGGTCGCGTTTTATACCTATACGACCTACATGCTGAAGTTTCTCGTCAACAGCGTTGGCATGAGTCGGCAGACGGCAACCCTGATCTCTGCATCGACCTTGGTCCTGTACATGCTGTTGCAGCCGTTGGTTGGCGCGCTATCGGATCGAATTGGTCGACGTCCGATCCTGATTGCTTTTGGCGTGCTCGGCAGCTTGCTGACCGTACCGATTCTGAGCATGCTCGGTTCGATCGATAGTGCTTTTGAAGCCTTCGCCTTGATCATGCTGGCATTGATTATTGTGTCCGGCTACACGGCCATCAACGCAGTGGTGAAGGCCGAGCTGTTTCCGGTCGAGATTCGTGCCCTTGGCGTCGGCTTGCCGTATGCCCTGACCGTTTCGATCTTTGGCGGCACCGCGGAATATATTGCGTTATGGTTCAAGAGCATCGGTCACGAAACCGGCTATTACTGGTACGTGACGATCTGCATTGCGGTGTCCCTCTGTGTCTACGCCGTGATGCCGGATACCCGCGCGACCTCGCGTATCGACACCGATTGAACGCTGCGCCGGGCCGCCGGCTGTGCGACGGGTCGCAGCCAACACGATTGTCTGCGGTGTAAGATGCCCGCAAACCGGGTCGACCCGGCGCAGGGAGATTGAGCATGAGCGGCGTTGACTTCACCTCGTTCCTCAAGTTGATGGTGCACAAGAAGGCCTCCGACCTGTTCATCACGGCTGGTGTCGCGCCTTCGATGAAGGTCCACGGCAGAATCTCGCCGATCACGCAAAATGCACTGACGCCGCAACAAGCGCGTGACATGGTGCTGAATGTGATGACGCCCTCGCAACGCGAGGAGTTCGAGAAGACCCACGAGTGCCAGTTCGCCATTGCCGTTACCGGCGTCGGTCGTTTCCGTGTCTCGTGCTTCTATCAACGCAACTGCGTCGGCATGGTTCTGCGTCGCATCGAGACACGCATTCCGACCGTTGACGAGCTGAACCTGCCGCCGGTGATCAAGACCCTGGCGATGACCAAGCGCGGCATCATCATCTTTGTCGGTGCAACCGGTACCGGTAAATCAACCTCGCTGGCCGCGATGCTCGGCTATCGCAATCTCAATTCGACCAGCCACATCATCACGATCGAAGATCCGATCGAATATGTGCACAAGCATGAAGGCTGCATCATCACCCAGCGCGAACTCGGCATCGATACCGATTCCTGGGAGAACGCGCTGAAGAACACGCTGCGTCAGGCACCCGATGTGATCATGATCGGCGAGGTGCGCACGCGCGAGACGATGGAACACGCGATCAACTTCTCGGAAACCGGCCATCTCTGCCTGTGCACCCTGCATGCGAACAACGCCAACCAGGCGATGGACCGCATCATCCATTTCTTCTCCGAGGATCGTCGATCGCAGTTGTTCATGGATCTGTCGCTGAATCTCAAGGGCGTGGTCGCCCAGCAGCTGATTCCGACGCCAGATGGAAAATCTCGCCGTGTCGCCATCGAGGTGCTGCTCGGCACGCCGCTGGTGCAGGACTATATCCGCCAGGGCGATATCCACAAGCTCAAGGATGTGATGAAGGAATCGACCAACCTCGGCATGAAGACCTTCGATCAGGCCTTGTTCGAGCTCTACCAGGCTGGCGAGATTTCCTACGAGGACGCCTTGCGCCACGCCGATTCGACCAACGAAGTCCGACTCAAGATCAAGCTTGCCCAAGGCGGCGATGCGCATACGCTGTCGCAGGGGCTCGACGGCGTCGAACTCAGCGAAACGACGTGATCCGAACGCTGCTGCAGATCGCGGCACACTGATCCATGGCGATCCAGGTCAAGGACGCGCAGCTCGCCAAGCTGCGCAGAGTCTGGGGTGCGCTCGGACAGGATGATCCGCTGTGGGCAGTGCTCTCGCACAACGACAAGCGTGGAGGCCGTTGGCAGGCTGACGAGTTCCTCGCCACCGGACAGATCGAAATCGACAGCCAGCTCGCCGCACTCGCGAACAGCGGGTTGCCCATGCAGCGCGATCTTGCGCTCGATTTCGGTTGCGGCGCGGGGCGCCTTTCGCGCGCATTGGCTTCCCATTTTACCAAAGTGATCGGTATTGACGTGTCGGCGAGCATGATTGCCGCGGCCCGTGATTTGAATGCCGATCTGGCTAACATCGAGTTTATCGAGAACACAGCCAGCGAGCTCGTTGGTATCGACGACGGCAGCGTCGATTTCGTTTTTTCGCACATCACCTTGCAACACATCCCGACTGCGCTTGCCATCGGCTATGTTGAGGAATTCCTGCGCATCCTCGCGCCGGGCGGTGTGGCAGTGTTCCAGTTTGTCGATGGCAGTGATGCAAGCTGGCGCGGCCGTTTGTTCGGACTCGCTTCAAATCGCTGGCTCAATCCGCTTCGACGTGTGCTCTGGCGGCGTCGCGAAGTTTTCGAGATGCACGCGCTTGCCGAGAGCGACCTGCGCGATCGGCTGGCGGAATACCCCGGGATGCACCTGCTGGCCGCGCTCGATGATGGTGCGGCAGGGGCTGGCTGGCGCGGCCGTCGCTGGAGCGTGGTCAATCGCGATGAGCCGCCGCAACGGGTCGATTGCGGAGGCTATGCACTTTTTGCTTACTCGAGCGACTTGCACATCAGTGCGCCGATCATCGCCGGTGCCGAGCATGAACCGCATGTCGCTGCGGTGTTGCGCGAACGCTTGGGCGAAGGCGACGTCGTGCTCGATGTCGGCGCGAACATCGGCAATTTCACGATGCTTGCGGCGTCCAGAGTCGGTCGCGGCGGTCGCGTCATTGCGGTCGAGCCTATTGCGCGCAATCGGCAATTGATCCGTCGCGCCGTTCAAGCAAACGCCTTTGATCAGGTTGAGATAATTGCAGGCGCTGCCAGTGATCAAGCAGGATCGATCCAGTTGCGCACGCACCCCGAGACATCCAATAGTGCGACGCTGTCAGCTGCGGGTGAGCGCCTGCGCGAAGGTCGCGGGTTGAGCAGGACGTTGCCGACCCTGGCGCTCGACGATATTTTGGGCGGGCTGGATCGTCTGGATCTCCTCAAAATTGACATAGAAGGCATGGAGCCACTGGCGCTTCGTGGCCTTGAGCGCACGATCACTCGGCTGCGCCCCATCCTGCTCAGCGAATTCCACCCGTGGGCGATCGAACGCGCCACGGCGACCGTTCCAATCGACTATCTTCGTTGGCTTCGCCGTTTCTATCCGGCCATCACGATTCTTCACCGTAATGGCAGCCGGCAGCGCTGCGTTGAGCCTGAGGCGGTCATGCAGGTATGGCGCGAGGAAAATCAGCGAGCAGACCTTGGTGATCGGCTGCATCTTGACCTGTTGCTCGAGGCAGACTCCAACCAGCGCCGTTGAGAGCATCGTTTTTGCAGCATCGAGAAGCACTTGGCGCCGCGGCGCCAAGTGCTTCCGCGACTCGGGCTTACGGGTTCAGCTTGGCATCCTCGATCATTTCGATGCCTTTCGACGTCGCATTGATGCGGATATCGATGGAGTTGATCCAGCGCGCATAAAGTTTGTACATCGCCGTCTGTGCTTCAAGTTCTGTGCGTTGCTGCGCCGGCATTGCCGAGGAAAAGCGCGTCATCATCATGCTCAGCGTGTTGTAGAACTCACCGGTATAAGCAGCGCGAAGCAACTGACCGTCATGTGCCACCGGTGCGGCGAGGAAAGCGCCCAGATCGATCTGCTTGCCCATGCCTATCGCCACGGCGGTGTCGTTCGCGGCGATCTGCATCGGAGGTGCAAATCCCACTTCGGTCGGAATGATCCCTGCCGGAAGATCGACCGCCTTGCCATCCAGCGCGAGTTTGAAATCACGCAATGACGGAACCACGAGCTGCGCCATGCCGATCATGCCCATCGGGTTCGAGCTGCCGATCAACACGGCGGCTGATGCATCCGGGCTGCCGCCTTCGGGAATGTCGAGACGATCGATCATCAAACGCAGCCCGGTGAAATCGCTCAGCGGCGGCGGAACGACCTGAGTCAATTGCTGCTTGGCGTTGGCTGCTGCCTCGTTCATCGGTGCGAGTGCGGCACATTGGAACGGCGAGTTGACGATCGCATTGCTGCGCTCGATGAGAAAATCCTTGATCTTGAGGATCGGCAGCGACAGTGCGATGTCATAGAGCGATGTCGACGGCGCCGCTGAACCAGCCGGTGGCGCAGACAGCTTGATAAACGATGCAGCCAGTTCGGCATCGAGATCGAGCCGCCCGTTGGCAACGAAATGTTCTCCCTCAAGGCGCGTGTATCCCATCACAAGGCGGGGCGCGCGTGCAGCGAGAGCTTCAAACTCACTGCGGCATGCTGCATCGAGCTTCGGCGGGTTTTGCGTAGCCATGTTCGCGAATGCGGTATAGCCGGGATCGTTGTCGATCAAGCTCGCGATGCGTTTGAAGTCGATCCAGCCGCTGCCGTACGGCAGATAGCCTTCGGCCTTGTTGAACGTGACCAAGCCGCCTGACGTCTCCAGGCTTTCGCTCGGACGGTCGAGGCCGAGTACGCGTCGGCGCAAACCCTTGTCGGCGTTGTCAGGCAGCACCGACATGACCAGATGCTTGCCTTCGATTGCGATCAGCGCCTCAGCCTTGTCGATGTCGATGATCCAGACGTCTTGATCGTCGACACGCGACGTCGCGAGTTTGGCATCGGCATTCTTCTCGATGCGCGCGACCATGGCGCGGAACTTGTCGGCGTCTCCCAACTCGACGCGCACGACCGGAACCAGACCCACGCCATAGAATGCAGCGCGGGCGTCCATCGAGAATCCTGCCTCGGCCCATTTTGCTGGCGTATCGCGTTGGCGAACCTCATCGAGAATTGCCTTTATGACCTGTTTGGCTTTGGCAGTTTTCGCGTCGCCTTGATCGGGCAGGCCATCCAGCATGCGGTCGTAGAACCCCAGCACAGTGGGCCAGGTGCCCTGCATCATCCGCGTCCAGGTCTGCTTGACCGCATCGGGGGAGGGTTCGCTGTTGGCCATGACAAATGGTGAATCGGCCGGAACAAAAGCCAGTGGCGAGCTGGTGTCGGCGGGTTTGCTGCAGGCTGCGATGAAGATCAGTCCTGTGAGCAGGAAGGCGCGGTTTTTCAACATGGTCCATATCCTTGGGTTTTTTTGCAGTCAGGGCGCGACCATGCGCTCATGCATGATCGCGGGAAAAATTGAGTCAGTTGCAAAGCAGGGCAGCGAGCACTGCCATACGCACGGGTACACCATTCGCGACTTGATCGAGGATGACCGATTGAGCGCCATCGGCGACATCTTCCGCAATTTCGATGCCGCGATTGATCGGTCCCGGGTGCATGACCATCGCGTCAGCGGCGGCCAGATGCAAACGCCTGGCGTCGAGGCCAAAGCGCGAAAAATATTCCATCTCATCGCCGATCATCGCTTCGACCATGCGTTCCCGCTGCAAACGCAGCATGATCACGACATCGCATCCGGCAATGGCTTCGTCGAAGTTTTCGAATCGCTGATAGTGCGGGAACTCGTCCGCTGCAGGCATCAGCGTCGTTGGTCCGCAAAGGCGGATGTCAGCTGTGCCGAGAGCTTCGAGGACATGCAGATCCGAGCGCGCGACCCGTGAATGTCGGATGTCGCCGCAAATCGTCACTTTGAGTCGAGAAAAATCGGCGTGGCGGTCGCGGATGGTCAACGCATCGAGCAAGCCTTGGGTGGGATGCGCGTGATTGCCATCGCCCGCATTCAAGATCGCCGCGCGGCGGGCGCTGGCGGCCAGGCGGGCAGGTGTTCCATTTTCCCGATGCCTCACGACGAAGGCATCGGCTTGCATGGCTTCGAGTGTGGCCAAGGTGTCTTCCAGCGATTCGCCCTTGCTCGTAGATGAGCTGGCGATATCAAAATTGATGACGGTCGCACCGAGCCTGCGCGCGGCCAGCTCGAAGCTCGTCCGCGTTCGCGTCGACGTCTCGAAAAACAGGTTGATGATGGTGCGCCCGCCGAGCAATTTCGACTCTTGCACCCCATTTGCAAATGCCTCGCGCAACGCTGCTGCGCGGTCGAGCAACGCGCTGATGCGTTTGTGACCCAAGCCTTCGAGTGTAATCAGGTGGCGCAATCTGCCATTGGCATCGATCTGCAAGTCGTCTGTCATGCGGGACTCTGGCGGTGGTCTGAAAGTGCGAACCAGGATTCGAGAATGATCTGCGCAGCCAGCGCGTCAATGTCAGCGCCGTGCTTGCGTTTGGCGTTGCCTTGGGCGCGCTGCTCGGCAAATCGCCGTGCCGCTTCCTTCGAGGTAAAGCGCTCATCGCATTCATGCACGGCGCAGCCGTAGCGTTGTCGAAGCTGTTCACCGAAAGCGCGTGCGTGGAGCGTCATCGGCTGCTCACTGCCATCCAGCGCCAACGGCAAGCCAACGACGAAGGACTGCGGTTGCCATTCCTTGACGAGCACATCGATCGCTTTCCAGTCGACCTTGCCGTGATGGACCTGGACGGTTGTCAGCGCGCGCGCGGTGGCGGTGATCGGATGGCCGATGGCAACGCCACACAGCCGTGTGCCGACATCAAATGCCAGCAGATAGCCCGCCGCATCATTCACGCTGCACTCCCCTCAGGCGTTGCCGGCATAAGGCGAAATCTGATCGAGATTGACGCCGACCAAGGCCGCCGAAGCCTGCCATCGATCCGACAATGGCGTGGTGAAAAGTATCGCGTTGTCTACCGGTGCCGTCAGCCACGCATTTTCGCGCAGTTCGTGTTCGATTTGACCTGGACTCCAGCCCGAATAGCCGAGCGCAACAACAGCATGTTGTGGACCGTTGCCGCAAGCCATCGCTTCGAGAATGTCACGCGAAGTCGTCACGCTGATCGTGTCGGAAATACGAAACGAGGAATCCCAACCGCCATGTGGCGTGTGCAGGACGAAGCCGCGCTCGGGTTGGACCGGTCCGCCAACCAGAACCGGCGCCTCAATCACATCGGGCAGGTCCGAGCGCAGATTCATCTGCGCCAGCACATCGCCCAGGCAATAGTCCGAAAGCCGGTTGATCATGATGCCCATCGCGCCGTCGTCGCCATGTTGGCAAAGCAGGGTAACGCCGCGCTCGAAGTTGGGGTCGCGCAGATTCGGCATCGCGATCAGCAACTGGTTCGAGAGCGTGGAAGACTGGTGCATTCGCGCATTGTACGGCAGCCACAGGTCGCGGCGTTCAGCAATCACTCTATTTTCCGAAGTGCACAGGCAGTCAGCGATTGCGCAGGATATTGCCTTCGAGAAATTGCCAGGTTCGCGTGATGTAAAGCTCGTCGATCGTATCGGCGTTCTTCGGCAAGGCATTGAACGGTGCGGCAAGTCTCACGATGCGGATCGCCGCATCGTCAAGAATCTTGTGCCCGCTGGGCTGGATGATATCGATGCTCTTGACGCTGCCGTCACGATTGAGGCCGACAGTAAGGACAAGTTGGCCATGCACTTCCTGACGTCGGGCGTCATCCGGATAGTTGAGATTGCCGATGCGTTCGATGCGTGCGACCCAGGCGCTCATATAGCTGGCGTAAGCATATTCCTTGGTATTCGCGGAAATGTACTTGCGCTTGGGTCGCTTCGCGTATTTCTCGGTTTCGCGCTGAATCTCCTGCGCGAGCTGGGCCATTTCGAGCTTGCGTTCGATGATCTCGCGTTCGCTCGGTGCATGCAGATCGGGCGTGTCGGGTGTCTCGCGTGCGCTGTCGACCTGGCGATCGGCTTGCCGCGTGGTCAGCAACTCGGCCTGTGTCGGCGCGGACGGACGCGGTGCGCCATTTTCGGTCGGGCGCGGCGCAATGCCGGCGATTGGCTTGGGGATAGGGCTCGACAGCGGATTGCTAGGACGCTTGGCCGTATCAGACTCGCCGCCGCCGCTGTTGTTGGCCTGGGCCAGGAAGTCCGCTTTGTCTGGTGCTTCACCACTGGCTGATTGGAGCAGGATGACATCGAGCGATGGCAGCGACGGGGACGGTTTGGCGATGCTGAAGGTTATGCCGAGCGCGATCACCGCATGCGCGATCAGGGAAAACAGAAAGGTGACCCCGAGGCGATCGGAGGCACTGCTGGAAGCGCGGGAGCTCACGCGAGCCGGGATTCGATGACGTCAAAAAGTTGACCGGCAATATTCAGCCCGAACTCGGCATCGAGTTCGCGCAGGCAGGTCGGTGAGGTGACGTTGACCTCGGTCAGCCAATCGCCGATCACATCAAGTCCGACAAACAGCATGCCGCGACGCTTGAGCTCAGGCCCGACTTGAGCCGCGATCCAGCGATCACGTTCGGACAGGGCCACGCCCTTGCCCTTGCCGCCAGCCGCCAGGTTGCCGCGGAACTCGTCACCTTGAGGAATTCTTGCCAGCGCATAGGGAACCGGCTCGCCATCAATCATCAAGATGCGCTTGTCGCCCGCACTGATCTCGGCAATGAATTTCTGCGCCATGGCGAAAGCCTGGCCGTTGCTGGTCAATGTCTCAAGGATCACATTGAGATTGGGATCACCATGGCCCGAGAGAAAAATACTGCGTCCGCCCATGCCGTCGAGGGGTTTGAGCACGATCCGGCCATGTTCGGCGGCAAAGCGCTTGAGCTCACCTGGATCACGCGCCACCAGGGTCGGTGCGCAGCATTGTGGAAAATGCTGAGCGAAAAGCTTTTCATTGGCATCCCGCAAACCTTGCGGATTGTTGACGACAAGGACGCCGGCATCCTGGGCAAGCTGCAGCACCTGAGTGTCGTAAATGAACTGTGCATCGACGGGCGGATCCTTTCGCGCGAGGACAACATCGATTTGACGCAGATCCATCCATGCAGGTTCGCCGAGCGTAAACCAGTCGTGTGCGTCATCGCGAACGGACAGATCGGCCAGACGAGCCAGCGGTGCACCGTCACGAATGGCCAGGTCGCCCTGGGTCATGTAGTGAATCTGATAGCCGCGACGTTGCGCTTCGAGAAGCAGCGCGAAGCTTGTGTCCTTCGCGATCCTGATATCGGTAATGGCATCCATCAGGACGGCCAGAGTACGGGCCATGCGGTGACTCCGTGAGCGGTATGATGTCGACCCGGAATGGGGCGACGAAAGCGGTCCGGCTAGTTTACACTCGGCTTCGGCATTGTCAGTCAATCGGCCGGCGTGAATCGAACAGGTTCCCAAGATTTATTGAGGACTTACACGCTAAACTTGACAGATTAGCTAAGAATTGGTTAAGAAGCATTGGCCAGATCAGGAACTTGCAGCGGCTAATGCGTCGGCAATGTGTGTCGACGATTGATTGCTGCGTTTCCTGAATCAAGGTTCGGTAGGCACGCTTCTTGCGTGTCTGATTATCCAGTATCAGCGGTTGGGGGTCCTTACCAGGTGGATGAGACCAAGCAGGGCAGCTTCAGCGGCCTCAAAGTCATGGTCATTGACGATTCGAAAACCATCCGCCGAACAGCGGAGACCTTGCTGCGCAAGGAAGGTTGCGAAGTCGTGACGGCGACAGACGGCTTCGAGGCACTGGCCAAGATTTCCGACCAGCAGCCGCAAATCATTTTTGTCGACATCATGATGCCGCGTCTGGATGGTTATCAGACCTGCGCGCTGATCAAGAACAACCAGATGTTCAAGGCGACGCCAGTGATCATGCTGTCGTCCAAGGACGGGTTGTTCGACAAGGCTCGGGGCCGCATCGTCGGCTCCGAACAATATCTGACCAAGCCGTTCACGCGCGAGGAGTTGCTCGGCGCAATTCGACGTCACGTGGACTGGAAGTAATTCCGTTGGCTTGGCCATTCGACTCACAGGGGTAGGCGGTGGCGCACATTTTCATCATCGATGATTCACCAACCGACGTCCGTGTTTTCACGACGTTGCTGGAGAAAGCAGGTCATCGCGTCAGCAGCGCGGGCAGTGCCGAAGAGGGCATCGTCGGCGTCAAGCGCGAGATTCCCGACTTGGTCATCATGGACGTGATCATGCCCGGCATGAACGGTTTTCAGGCCACGCGCGATCTCAGTCGAGATGCCGGAACCGGGCATATCCCGATCCTGATCGTCACGACGAAGACGATGGAAACCGATCGCGTCTGGGGCCTGCGCCAAGGCGCAAAGGACTTCCTGACCAAACCGGTGGACGCAAAATCCCTGCTCCAGCGCATCGATACCTTGCTCCCCGGCTGAGACGAGACGAATGGCCATCAGCCCCGAACAGCAGACTTCCGGTCCCTTTGAGACGCTCGCCGACTACGAGCGCCGCAGTCTCGCCCACGTGGCCGGATTGCCCGAGCAGATCGACGCGCCCGGTCTTTGGCGTGGAATCGGTTTTCGTATTGGGCATCGGCATCTGGTCAGCGGCATCTCGGAAGTCAACGAAATCCTGACCATGCCGGCAGTGACCATCGTGCCGGGTACGCAGCTGTGGATGCTCGGCGTAGCCAACGTCCGCGGCAACCTCGTTGCCCTCGTTGATTTGCGCAACTTCATCGAAGGCACGCGGACACTTCTGACGGACTCCACGCGAGTGCTGGTCGTACGTCAGCACGGTGGCAGCGTTGGTTTGCTCGTTGACGAAGTGCTTGGACAGCGCAGCTTCTCTGACGAATTGCGCGCCCGCGCGGAGGGTGAGGACGACGAGCGCTACCGGCGATATGTCGGTGAAAAGATCCAGCTTGGCGAGATTCTCTGGGGACTGTTCAGCATGACAGCGCTGGTCCGTTCCGCAGAGTTCCAGCAGGCATCCGCATAACAGAATACCGGCCGCCCATACGGGTTCGACCGGATATGTGCAACTTAGGGGTGAGGTAACAAGATGAGCACAACTTCCAGCGCACTCTCGGGCTCCGAGCGAACGGGCAGCCTCAACACCATCTTGATCGTGTTGCTGGTTCTGTCGATCGCCTTCGCGGCGGCTGACTTCATTTACTTGACCATCAAGAGCAACCAGGATCGACAGGCCAGCGCCTTGACCACCGAGATCCAGGTGGCTTCACAGGCTTTGACGACTTACGCAGCCAACGCGGCAGGCGGCAACGAGCTGGCTTTCGACGAGTTGGCCAAGACCACGCGCGACATTGATTCCTACCTGAAATATCTCAACAAGGGCAATGCGCCCGCGACTTCACCTTACGCAGGGATGCCTGGCTACGCGGATGAGCCCGGCGTCGCCAAGGAACTCAAGGAACTGAATACGGCGTGGGAGCCGGTTCTGACCAACGCTACCAAGATCCTCGACGGCAAGAGTCTCGTCCTCGATACAGCCACGACATCGAACGAATTCAGCTCGAAAATGCCAGTGCTGAACTCGCGCATGAATGAGGTCGTCAACATCCTCACCGAACGTAACGGCGGCGCCGGACAGGTCTACATCTCGACACGCCAGATGCTGCTGGCCGATCGCATGATTCGTCGTGTCCAGGAAATCGGTCAAGGTGGCGAAGAGGCACAGTCGGCAGCTGACGGATTTTCGCGTGATGCAGCGCTTTATCGTTCGGTGCTTGGCGGACTTATCGATGGCGCGCCGACCCTCAACATCAAGCCGATCGATCAGGCCAGCGCGCGCCAGATTCTGACCGATGTGTCCCAGCAATGGGATGGCCTTGACGATCCCGTGCGCAAGATCATCGACGCATCGACCGGATTGCAGGTGGTCAAGCAGGCCTCCGACGCGATCTTTACGGACAGCCAAAGCGTGCTCCTTAACGCACGTAAAGTCGCTACGCGACTCAGCACGCTATCGACTACGCGTACATTCCCGAATCAGTTGTGGGGTGCTATTGCTGCGGCGGCCGCGATTGTTCTCGTTATTTTCCTCGGTATCACCCTGGTTCGCGATCAGCAGAGTCGCTATCAGATGTCCGCCGAGCTCAACCAGCGCAACCAGGAAGCCATTCTGCGACTGCTTGATGAAATGGGCTCCCTTGCTGAGGGTGATCTCACGGTAAAGGCGACCGTCACAGAGGATATTACCGGGGCAATCGCGGACTCGATCAACTTCGCGGTCGAGGCCCTGCGATCTCTGGTTACCACGATTAACGAAACCGCCGTGCAGGTATCCGCGGCCGCGCAGGAAACCCAGGCAACTGCGATGCATCTGGCTGAAGCCGCCGAGCATCAGGCGCAACAGATCACGTCCGCTTCGGCCGCGATCAATGAAATCGCCGTATCGATCGATGAGGTTTCGAAGAACTCGACCGAGAGCGCCGAGGTGGCGCAACGCTCGGTGCAGATCGCCGCCAAGGGCGCCGCGATTGTGCGTCAAACGATTCAGGGCATGGACTCGATTCGTGACCAGATCCAGGAAACCTCGAAGCGAATCAAGCGTCTCGGCGAATCCTCCCAGGAAATTGGATCGATCGTCGAACTGATCAACGACATCGCCGAACAGACCAACATTCTTGCGCTGAACGCTGCTATTCAAGCGGCCTCCGCCGGTGAGGCCGGCCGCGGCTTTGCCGTGGTTGCCGATGAAGTCCAGCGACTGGCCGAGCGCGCGTCAAACGCGACCAAGCGAATTGAAACCCTCGTGCAGACGATTCAGTCCGACACCAACGAGGCGGTCAGCTCGATGGAACAGACCACGGCCGAGGTCGTGGCCGGTGCACGACTGGCCGAGGATGCCGGTCTTGCCCTCGGTGAGATCGAGAAGGTCTCACACGATCTTGCCGACCTCATTCAGAGCATCTCCGCCGCGGCAAGCCAGCAGTCCGCCGCGGCAACCAACATCTCCGCAACGATGAACGTGATTCAGGAAATCACTACGCAGACCTCGGTTGGTGCGAGCCAGACCGCCGAATCGATCGGCAATCTCGCCCATCTTGCCGGCGACCTGCGTCGTTCCGTTGCCGACTTCAAGCTGCCGGGCTGAACCCCCGGTTTGTAGTAACGATTCTCAGACCGAAGGAGAACCTGCCACCTCAACCCACAGTCGGCAATTGCCGTATCAGACCCACTACTGGATTGGGCCGAGCCAAGCAATTGGAACGGCCTGGGGGCAGCCAGTTGGCAGCTTTGCTTGAGGGTTCGGACCGGGTACGGGTCGCGTGCGCCGAGCAAGGTTCAAGGCAATCTGGTTAGCGTAGGGGAGTGAATGGCAGATTTCGCCAGGACGAACGAAAACCATGAAACTTCACGATGACTTCACCACGCTGAGCTGGGTCAAGGGCGAACTCGACGAGACGCTCAAACAGGCTCGCCAGGCTCTCGAAGCCTATGTCGACGAGCCTACCGACTCGAGTCTCATGCGTTTCTGCGCGACCTATCTGCATCAGGCGCAAGGCACGTTGCGCATGGTCGAGCTATACGGCGCTGCGATGCTGGTCGAGGAAATGGAGCGCCTCGCCGACGCGTTGCTTGCTGACAAGGTTTCCCATCGCGATGAGGGTTACTCGGTCCTGATGCGCGGCATGGTTCAGCTGCCGGACTACCTCGAGCGCGTGCAAACCGGGCACAAGGACATTCCCATCGTCCTGTTGCCGCTGCTCAATGATTTGCGCGCCTGCCGCGGCGAAAAATTGCTCACTGATTCGGCATTGTTCGCACCCGATTTGACGATCGCCTTGCCCGAGGCCGCCAATGGTTTGGCAGCGCCACTCGCATTGAAGACGCTGCGTGGACTGGCACTGCGACTGCGCCTGGCTTTCCAGGCCGCTTTGCTCAAGTGGTTTCGCGAATCCAGCGATCTGCAGCACCCCGCGCGCCTGCGCGACGTGCTTGATCGCCTGCGTACGACCGTTGCCGCCGGAGAAGATTCCCGACGCCTGTTCTGGGTTGCGGCTGGCGTAGCCGATGCCGTCAGTGACGGCAGCCTGGAAGCAAGCGCAGCAGTGAAGCTGTTGTTCGGTGGCGTTGATCGTGAAATCAGGCGCTTTGCCGAGGACGGCGATGCGGGAATGCGTATTTCGCCGCCAAAGCTTCTTGTGCAGAATCTCCTTTATTACATTGCTCACTCTGGAAGTCAGTCGCCACGGGTCATCGAGATACGCGATACCTATGCACTGAGTTCGCTGCTGCCGACTGATCGGGAAGTCGAGCACGCCAAAAGCTCCATATCCGGTCATAACCGCGCCTTGCTGGATACGGTATCGATCGCGATCAAGGACGATTTGATGCGGGTCAAGGAGGCACTCGACATCTATTTGCGCGCGCAGCAGCGCGACCCTGCCGACTTGCTCGGTCAGGTCGAGTTGCTTGATCGCGTTCGCGATACCCTCGGCATGCTCGGTCTTGGTGTTCCGCGTCGGGTCGTTACCGAACAGCGCGCCACGATCGAGGAAATCGCACAAGGGCATCGCGAGGCCGACGAAGGTACCTTGCTCGATGTAGCTGGCGCCCTGCTTTATGTCGAGGCCTCGCTCGATGATCATATCGAACGCCTCGGTGCGACGAATGAAGACGCCGCTGACGAGGGCATGGAATTGCCCAAGGCGGAAGTGCGCAAGATTCTTGATGCGCTGATGCACGAGGCGGCGGTCAACATCCAGCAAGCCAAGCACGATGTCATCGCCTTCATCGAGTCACCTTGGGATCACGAGCGCGTCGAACAGATTCCTCGATTGCTGGAAGAAATTTCCGGTGCGCTGCGCATGCTCGATCTCGGGACTGCGGCGGAATTGATGTCCGGCATCGTGCGTTTCGTCGAAGTGGAGTTGATTCGTCATCGACGCGTGCCTACCGCAGAACAGATGGACAAGCTGGCGGATGCGCTGGCATCGATCGAGTATTACCTTGAAGCAACCCGCGATCAGCGCGGCGGCCGCCAGAAAATTCTCGATGTCACCCGCGCCAGCCTTGAGTCTCTCGGCTACTGGCCAATTCCCGATGGTGAGGGTGGCGATGGACCGGGCCCCGGTGGTCAGTCCGACTCATCAGGCCCGGTCAGTCCGCAGGATGCCTTGGCCGCAGCAGCGGCAATGGCCTATGACGGACCTTCTCCAGGCAACGCTGCGACTTTCGGCATGGAGCGGGAAATCCAGCCGCTAAATGAAGATGGCGCAATATCCGAATCCGATTATCCAAGTTGGGGCGAGCATCTGCCCCTCGGTCAAAGCGCGGCATTGCGCACTGATTTCGCATCGGACGGCAGTGAGCTCAACCTTGATGGCTTGGATTTCGCGGAATCCGACCGCTCGGCGATCCCTGTTGCGGAGACGAGCGACGAAATGGAATCGCCGGAAGAGCTTGATCGTGTCCTTGAAATCGCCGAAGGCGATGATTTGCATGGTCTGATTGTCGGCGAGGCCGGTGAAGTTGTCGTATCCGAGCATGATGTTGATGGTCTTCGACTCGCCGAAACCACTCATGATCGAATTGTCGACGCGGATGATGCCGACTTTGTCGAAGAAGAGGGTGTGCACGTAGATGCCGATGGCAGTCGCTGGATTGAAATCGAGGAGGAAATAGAGGAGGAGGTCGAGGAAGAGGTTTCCTCAACCGATGCCGCCGACGCGAGCTTTCAGAACACGGCATCGAATGAGATCGACGACGAAATCCGAGATGTTTTCATCGAAGAAGTCCAGGAAGAAATTGATAATTTGCGAGCTCAGTTTCCGCTGTGGCGCTCAAAGCCGGAAGACCTCGAACAAGTCAAACCGATTCGTCGCTCCTTCCATACGCTGAAAGGATCAGGACGACTCGTTGGCGCTCTGTCGCTTGGCGAATTCAGTTGGAAGGTTGAAAACCTGCTCAATCGGGTGTTGGATCGCTCCGTCGCGCCGAGTGCCCAGGTGTTGTCCCTTGTTGAACATGCGATCAATGCGTTGCCGGGTCAGCTTGCTGCTTTGCGCGGCGAGGGTGCTCCGGACGTCGACCTCCAGGCGATCATTGAAACGGCCGAACGACTTGGCGACGGTGAGCTGGTCGCGGTGCCAACACGGCCCGTGACCAAGGCGACGATTAAGCGCATGGTTACTCGACGTGTTACGCGACGCGTACCTGCGCCGCCGGTCGTCGCGAAAATGCGAACGGTACTACCCACGCCCGTGGAGTTTGAAGCACGCCAACCCACCGAGATTGTTGCCGGCCCGCTGCCGGGTCTTGATCCGGTTCTATTTGATATTCTGAAAAGCGAGACCGCCATGCATCTGGCGGTGGTTGACGATTTCCTTGCAGAAGTCGGCGCTTCGCCCTTGCTCGTTTCCGAGCCATTGCTGCGAGCCGCACACACCCTGAGCGGTGCAATTGCGATGGTCGAAATCGACCCTCTTTCGCAGATGCTCTCTCCGCTCGAGGGATATCTGAAGCGTATGCGCGCGAGTGCGACCCCGATTGACGCTCAAGGCATCGCAATTCTTGGCGATTCGGCGAGCATGGTTCGCGAGGTCATGGCCTGTCTCGATCGCGGTCAGCGCGAACTCCCGGACACCAGCGACCTGACAGCACGCATCACGACCCTGCGCGACACATTGCACGAACCGGAAAGTGCATTGCAGTTCTACCACCAGGACGATGAGATCGATCTGGTCGAAGTTGAAGCAAAGTCGGATGAGACCATCAACGAACCCTTCGCGGAAATCAGTCTCGACGACATCACCTCCGATTCTCTGGACACGATCGAGCTGACATCCGGCGATGACGCGGACGAGATCAAATTTGAATCCATCGACGATCGTTCGCCAGATCATGAATTCGACGACCTGGATCTGACCAGTGCGCTTATCGAAGGCATGGAAGATCGCGCGCTTTCCGATGCTGTTGCTGCGACGTCGCACACTAGTGCGACACCCCCGATTGGGGTTCCGGCGGATACCGATTTCGACTCACTGTTCGAAGCGGCAAGCGCGCTGTCGGATTTGCCTGACAAGGAAACATCAGCGGCGCACGCTTCGCCGACGCTCGATGATTCGGAGTTGCTTGATTTTGTGATTGAGACAGCGGATGCACCAACGGCAGATTTTTCAGCCGCCGAATCGGCTGAAATTTCCAGCGCCGAAGAGGTTGATGCGTTACCGCTTGACGAAGAAATCCTGCTCGAATCTGAGCTTGAGTCCGAAGCCGATGCGTCGGCAGAAACCGTCGCGGTCGAGGTTGAGTCTCCAGCATCCGATATAGCGAGCGAACCCGCGGACGAGTCAGCCGCTTTCCCGATCGAGGACAGTGAAGCACTCTTCACCGAAGCAACGCTTGAATCCACACCGGCGGTCGAGTTTGAGCCGGTGGCCGCCGCGGCCGCCAACGAGGTGCTCGATATTCACGAGCCCGCAACTGTCGATGAGCACGCGTCGCTTGAGGCGATGGCAATTGATCCGTCGTCCTATGCGGAAGATCTCCAGCCCGAAGGCCGTCTTGAACTGCCCGAGATGGATCAGGATCTGCTCGATATTTTCGTCCAGGAAGGCAACGACATCCTGGATCACTCCGATTCGGTCATGGCGCAGTTGCGAGAAGCGCCGCAGGACCGCGAGCTGATCGTCAACTTGCAGCGTGATCTGCATACGCTCAAGGGCGGTGCGCGCATGGCCGGTATCGGCCCGATCGGCGATCTGACGCATGCGATGGAGTCGCTGCTTGATGCGACGTATGACGGTCATCGCAGCATGGATCTCGCTGCCGTCGAGGCGCTCGAACGCAGTTACGACACCTTGCACCATCTGGTACAACGCATTGCGCGGCGTGACGCGATTGCGATGCCTGACAACATGATTGCGAGGCTTGAGAACCTGGTCGCCGGCGAGACTCTCTCCGAAGCCTTGGTTCAGCCCGCTGCGACAAGCCACGCTCAAGTGGCAGAACAAGAGACGACTGCGGAAGTGGTGCCTGCAACACCGCGCGCCATGCCTGCATTTGAGCCGGAAGACGAGCCACGTGCGCCGCAGGAGATGATTCGCGTCCGCTCGGACCTGCTCGACTCGCTGGTCAACTATGCCGGTGAGGTTTCGATCTATCGTTCGCGCCTTGAACAGCAGATCTCGACCTTCCGATTCAACCTGATCGAGTTCGAGCAGACCGTCAGTCGTCTGCGCGAACAGTTGCGCAAGCTCGAAATCGAAACGGAAGCGCAGATCATCGCGCGCTATCAGCGTGAACATCATGACGGCGGTGTCGAGCAGGTATTTGATCCGCTCGAACTCGATCGTTTCTCGCAGTTGCAGCAATACTCGCGTGCGCTCGGTGAATCGGTCTCGGATCTGGTCTCCATTCAGGGCTTGCTTGATGATCTGACCCGCCAGTCGGAAACCTTGCTGCTGCAACAGTCACGGGTGAGCTCGGATCTGCAGGAAGGTCTCATGCGCACGCGCATGGTGCCGTTTGATTCGATGGTCCCATCATTGCGGCGCACGGTTCGCCAGGCGGCTCAGGAACTCGGCAAGCGCGCCCAGCTCAAGGTGGAAGGCGCGCAAGGCGAAATGGACCGCAACCTGCTCGAGCGCATGAAGGCGCCGTTCGAGCACATGTTGCGTAACGCGCTCGCGCACGGCATTGAAACGCCGCAGCAGCGCCTTGAGGCGAACAAGCCGCTCGATGGCACGGTAACCATTCGGGTTTCGCGAGAGTCGACCGAAGTGGTCTTGCGCATCAGCGACGATGGCCGCGGCATGGATCGCGATGCGATCCGGCGCAAGGCGATTGGCCTCGGATTGCTCAGCCCCGATGTGAATCTTTCCGATCGTGATCTTTACGGTTTCGTTCTCGAAACCGGTTTCTCTACCGCCGAACAGGTTACCCAGCTTTCCGGCCGTGGCGTCGGCATGGATGTCGTCCACAGCGAGATCAAACAGCTCGGCGGTACGCTGGTCATCGACTCGATTCCCGGTACCGGCACCACCTTCACGATTCGTTTGCCATTCACCCTCGCAGTGACCCAGGCGATTCTGGTAAAGCTCGGCGAGTCGACCTATGCCGTGCCCATGTCGTCGGTACAAGGCGTTGTGCGCATCGCGCTCGATGACTACACGCGCCGGGTGACGAGTGGCGAGCCGACGTATAACTATGCGGGCGAAGATTTCAATATCTACGAGTTGTCGCAATTGCTGGGCGTCGCCCAAGGTCGCGCGATCGACGAGACGCAGCTGCCGCTCCTGATGACGCGTACGGGTGATCAACGTGCCGCCGTGCGAATTGATGGCGTCGTTGGTTCACGAGAAATCGTGGTCAAGTCGGTCGGTCCACAGATCAGTTCGGTGCCCGGTATCTTTGGTGCGACGATCATGGGCGACGGTTCGGTCATCATGATTCTCGATCTGGCTCCACTTGTGCGCCGTGTCGCATCGCTGCGTGCGAGTTTCGCGGCAGGCGACGTCTCACAGGAGCTGGTGGAAAGTCTTCAGCCGGTGGAAATGCCTGCGGTTGTGCGCAAGACAACCATCATGGTCGTCGACGATTCGATCACGATGCGCAAAGTCACCACGCGCGTGCTCGAACGCGCAGACATGGAAGTCGTCACCGCGAAAGATGGGCTCGATGCCGTCGAAAAGCTGCAGGACACCGTGCCCGATCTCATGCTGCTCGATATCGAAATGCCGCGTATGGACGGCTATGAGTTGGCGACCTACATGCGCAACGATGCGCGCTTGAAGCGCGTGCCAATCATCATGGTGACGTCGCGAACCGGTGAAAAGCATCGCCAGCGCGCGCTGGAAATCGGTGTCGAGCGCTACCTCGGCAAGCCCTACCAGGAAGCCGACCTGCTGCGTCAGGTCCAGGAAACTCTGAAGGCGACCAGTGCCAATGCGTGAAGATACGATGTCGATTGCGCTGCTCACTCAGGCCGGTGAGTCGGGTCGCCACCTGCGCGATGCGTTGGTTGAATCCGGTAATCCGGTTGTCTATGAGTCGCAGGCTGCTGATTTCGATCGCGATGCGTTGGAGAAATCTGGCGCACGCGTTGTCGTGGTCAATCTGGATTCCGAGACCGACGCGCACCTCGACGACATCTACGCCCTCCTCGACGACGAGCGCTACAACGTCATATTCAATGAGGCTCAAGTTTCCAGCCAACTTTCCGGTTGGGAGCAGGCGCGCTGGGCGCGCCATCTCGTCGCCAAGATTCTCGGCGACGAGAATTCGGATCCGCCTCGGCCTGAAGGCGCGGAACCCGTGCCCCCACCTGCTGCAAAAATCATTCCGAACTCTACCCCTGCGCTAGCCGCTGACGTAATCGCTGAGGACGAGTTCGTCGACGAAACATTACCGCAAGGCCAAGGCTCGATCGAAGTGATCGAGATATCTGATCCCGCGGTCGCCCTCGCCGAGCAGTCGGTCAATGTCGAATACGACGAAGATCCGTTTGCCGATATTGCCGCGCTGCTGGTTGAATCCGAAGCGGATCCTCTCGAAACATTTGTCAGCAAGCCTGCGGCATCGACCCCACGACCCTATTCGGTCGACGACACGGTTCCCATGCCTGCACTCGACCTGTCCGAGTTCGACGATTTTGCCGACGAGTCGATGCCCGAACTGTCCTTTGGCGATGAGCAGCCGATGGCGTCGACAGCTGAAGTTGACCTGATCGATGTCGATGAAACGATCGAAATGGCAGCCTTCGATGTGTCTGCTGATCATTCGGATGCAACGCTCGGGTTCGGCGATCTCGACGATTTTGCCGATGCAGACGAGACATCGATCGAATCGATCGAGATCGCATCCGAGCCGGTACCCGATTCTGTCTCGCTTGATTCCGAGCTTGCCGGTTCCATCGAGGCTGCCGAATCAGCCGCTACGGGCAGCGAACTTTCGGGCTTGCAGCTGCTTGATCTGGATTTGACGGATCCTGCTGAAAAGCCGAGCGGCGAAAAGGCGGAATTGAGCGACGAAGAGGTAAAGATCCCTGAGTTGGGCTCCGCCTTTGACTGGAGTCTGGCAAGCCTCGATGTCGAGGAGGGCGAAACAGCGGGCGATGGCAAAGCAACAACCGGAAAGGCTTCATTCGGCATCGAGACGATCAGTGCAGCGGAATACTTGACGCCCGAAGCCGATACCGTTGCCGACGATTCAATCGAAGCCGAGATGTCCCTCGAACTGATCCCGATCGAGGAGGCTGTCGCCCATCATGCGGCCGGCAATGCCAAATCCGGTAGTACCACGAGTGAATCCTGGCTCGATACCGAGAACAAAGTTGTGATTACTCGCGTCTGGGTTCTGGGCGCGTCGATTGGTGGTCCCGAAGCGGTTCGTGAATTTCTTGCCGATATTCCGGCCAAGTTCCCGGCTCTGTTTCTGCTGGCTCAGCATATGGGCGCTGAGTTCATGGAAATCATGGCTCAGCAACTCGTGCGTTCGACCAATTTGACGGTGCGCACGCCGTCACACGGAGAGCGCGTGAGCCATGGTGACATTGTCATTGTGCCAACGACCCACCGCCTGCGCGTCGATCGCGCTGGGGTGATCACTCTTGAGGCACAGTCATCCTCCGACCGTCCGAACTCGCCATCGATCGATCAGGTTCTGCAGGATGTCGCCGATCGTTTCGGTGGTCAGGCAGGCGCGATCATCTTTTCGGGCATGGCCGAAGATGCGGCAGAAGGCAGTCGATACCTGACCGAGATCGGCGGCACCGTTTACGCACAGGATCCGGAAACCTGCGTTATCAGCTCGATGGTTGATGGTGTCATTGAGACCGGCGTGGTCAGCTTCGTCGGTTCCCCGAAAGCCCTCGCCGGCAAATTGCTGAGCGAACTGAGCGCATCCGCAAAGACTTGAGGAATTCATGATGACCGATCTCCCCCGTGAAATTCGTGGCGTCATGATTCCGGTAACCGGAGGACGCGTTCTGCTACCGAATGCCACCGTCGCCGAAGTTATTACCTACACCGTACCGGAAAAAATTGAAGGCGCCCCGGCGTGGCTACTCGGCCGCTTGAGTTGGCGCGGCTGGCGCTTGCCGTTGTTCTCGCTGCCGATGCTCGCCGGTCATGCGGCAGAGGAAGATACTCGCAATGCGCGGGTCACCGTTCTAAAGGGCTTGAGCGGAAACGCAAAGATTCCATTTCTCGCCATGTTGGCGCAGGGCTTCCCGCGATTGACCACAATTACCTCGGAACTGCTGCTGACCACCGGAGACAATACCGAGGTGGGGCCGGGCGTCCATTTCGAAGTGCTGGTTCGCGATGATCATGCGGTTATCCCGGATCTTGGGGCAATCGAGAAGTTGATCGCCGAGGCGACCGCCGCCGCCTGAGCAGGTTGCGCTTGGCTTCGATCAGTCAGCGTCACAAATCCCCGTGGATGGCTTGCAGAGCAGTAATACCCGCAAGACCTGCCGTTTCAGTGCGCAAAATTCGCGGGCCGAGGCGCAAGCCGAGGAAATTCGCCTGATCGAGTGCGGTCAGATCAAGTTGAGAGAGTCCACCCTCGGGCCCAACGACGAGTAGGGCCGATTCAAACACAGGTAGCGTCCGCGGTGAGACCGATCCATGCGGGTTTAGCGCCAGCCGCAGTCCTTCGCCGGCTGAGAGTGCCGCCGCCCACGCACCCAAACGGATCGGCATTTCAATCTTTGGCAGACACAGGCGGCCAGACTGTTCGCAGGCGCTGGCAACAACCGCCTGCCAATGTGCAAGCCGGCGCGCAGTTCGCTCTGCATCGAGCTTTACCTCGGTACGCTCGGTGATCAGCGGAACAATCCGACTGATACCAAGCTCGGTCGCCTTTTGCAGGATCAGGTCCATTTTCTCCCCGCGCGCCACGCCTTGGGCGAGGGTGAGTTTCAATGGGCTTTCGCGGTCCTCGATCTCGCCCAATTTCAGCACGCGTGCGCTGACGCTGCGTTTGCCAAGTTGGCTGATTTCCGCGCGAAATTCACGACCATCGCCATTGAACAAGATGATCGGATGACCCTGTTCGAGGCGCAATACGCGCGCAAGATGTTCCCCGGCTTGCGCCGGAAGCAGGATTTCGGTTCCGACTTCAAGTGGCTCTAAGACACAGATTCTTGGAATACGCATGATCGAATTCTAACCCGCACCCGACATCGCGTTTCGCATCGGGATGGTTTCAAGCGACCGCGCGATTGATACCCTCGATTGCCACAGCGACCATCAAATCAATCTCCGCTTCGGTCACGCAATACGGCGGCATGAAATACACGACATTGCCGAGCGGGCGCAGGATCACGCCGCGCTCAAGCCCATGCAGGTAGACGCGCAGGCCACGCCGTTCGCCTGCTGGAAATTCAGCGCGACTGGCCCGATCACGTACCAATTCAACGGCTGCGATCATGCCGGTCTGACGAATATCGGCAACGTTCGGATGATCAGTCAGCATGGCAAGCCGCGATGCGAGATGAGCGGCGAGTTTCCGATTGCGCTCCAGCACCGGTTCATCACGAAAGATCGCAAGGGTTTCCAGGGCAGCACGACAGGCGAGTGCATTGCCGGTGTAGCTGTGTGAGTGCAGGAATGCCTTGCCAGCCGAGTACTCGGCATAGAACGCGGCATGTATCCGATCATTCGTCAGCACCGCGGAAAGCGCCATGGTTCCGCCGGTAAGCCCTTTCGACAGGCAAAGGAAATCGGGAGTGATCCTGGCTTGCTCGCAAGCGAACAAGGTTCCGCTGCGACCAAAGCCGACCGCTATCTCGTCGGCGATCAGATGTACCTCAAACTCGTCGCACAACGCGCGCAGTCCATGCAGATAGTCGGCGTGATACATGCGCATGCCGCCGGCGCATTGGACCAGCGGTTCGACAATGATCGCCGCCACCTCATGCGCATGCGTTTCAAGCAAACCGCGCATATCCTTGAGACGTCGCAGCGCAAACTCCGCGGAAGATTCTCCCTCTTCACGCAGGTAGGCATCCGGTGACGGCGCGAGGATCGGCTCAAACAGGAGCGGCGCATAAGTTGCGCGATACAACGCCACATCGGTAACCGACAGTGCGCCTACGGTCTCGCCGTGATAGCCGCCCGATAGCGCGATGAAGCGTGTTCGCGATGGCCGATTTCGATTGCGCCAGTAGTGGAAACTCATCTTCAGCGCGACTTCGACCGCACTTGATCCGTTGTCGGCATAGAACACGCGCGAGAGTCCGGGCGGAGCAACCTCAACCAATTGCTCGGCCAACGCCACGGCGGGTGTGTGGGTCATGCCGGCAAGCATGATGTGATCGAGCCGATCGAGCTGGTCCTTGAGCCCGGCGACGATGCGCGGATGACGATGGCCAAAGATATTCGTCCACCACGAACTCACCGCGTCGAGGTAGCGGCGGCCATCCTGCGCAGTCAACCACGCGCCTTCCGCACGTTCGATCGCCAACATCGGAATCGTTTCGTGATCGTGCATTTGCGTACACGGATGCCAGACCACGGCGAGATCACGCGCGGCCAGTGAGAGTTCTTGCGGGGCAGGGGAGTTCGACATGGCTTTGCTATGATCGGCGGCCAGCCCCTCTCCGCACAAGTCGCTGCCATGAATGACCCGATAAAAAACAACTCTGAAGCCAGAAGCAAATCTGCCGTTGGACTCAAGAAGTCCGTTTGCCTCGTCCGAGCGGCGCAGGAGAATGGCGGCTTTCCGAAACCCAAATTCCAAATCCCGGTTTTCAACAGCCGCATGACTGGTCATCCCGGTCGCGCGCGCGCGACCGGCTTCACCCTTATCGAGATTCTCGTCGTCGTCGTTATTCTTGGCATTCTTGCCGCGATCGTCGTGCCGCGTGTGATGGAGCGCCCGGCCGAAGCGCGAATTGTCCGCGTCAAGCAGGATCTGCAAGGCGTGACGACTGCATTGAATATGTACAAGCTCGACAACCATCGTTATCCGAGCAATGAGCAGGGTTTGCAGGCGTTGACGGCGAAGCCGTCGGGTCAACCCGAGGCGCCCAACTGGCATGGCCCCTATCTTGATCGAGTGCCAAAGGATCCCTGGGATCATCCATACCAGTTTCAGCAGCCCGGTCAGCATGGCGAGGTCGATATCTACAGCTATGGTGCCGATGGGCGACCCGGTGGGGACGGCGATGATGCGGATATCGGCAACTGGGGCGAGTGATGCGTTTCGCGGCGATGGTCTGACTGCGCATCGATGAACGCTCCTGGGTTCTCGCGAATTCGCAAGCTGAGTGATTCGATCGCAGCTATCGATCAGGGGAAGTTTTTAGAGCTTCATCGTCAAGAAATACCTATGTCGTATTTTGAGAAGAGCGACAAGCGCGCATTGATTCGACGACTGCTTCTTCATCGCCGGGTGGCAAATCCCGCCTTCAAAGCGGAGCGGAAGCAAGCTCTGCGAGCTTCTCGGCTTGGATACGGCCGAGGGCCAATTCCCGCAACGGCTGGTTTCACTCTGATCGAGATTTTGGTCGTCGTCGTCATCATTGGCGTTCTCGCGTTGGCTGTCACCCTCAGCATCGCGACGGCCGGCGGCGATCGACAACTCACGCGCGAATCGCAGCGCCTGCAGGCGTTGATCGAGCATGCCTGTACCGAGGCCGAGTTGACCGGGCGCGAGATCGGAGTGCGCGTCAGTCGCAACGGCTATGCCTTTTCGATGCTGGGTTTCCAAGGCTGGATGGCCAGCGAGCAGAAGGAAGAGCTGCGCCCACGAACCTGGGTGGCTGGGATGCAGGTTTCCCTGTATCGGGATGGCCGCGAGATGCGCCTCGCCGACGATGAATCGGAATCACCGCAGATCGTCTGCTTCTCGTCAGGAGAGCTGTCGCCCTTCGTGGTGCGCCTGCAGCTCGGTGACGCGCCGAATAGCTACGAGGTGCGTGGCAAGGCAGACGGCGAAATCGACGTCGCCAGTGTGGTGTTGCGACCATGAGTCGACGGCGCGGATTTACCCTGCTTGAAGTGCTGATCGCGCTGGTCGTCGTTTCGCTGGCCTTGCTCGCTCTGACCCGCACGGCGGGGATGCAGGTGCGCAGTTTCGACAGTCTGCGCGAACGAACTCTGGCCGGCTGGGTGGCCGCCAATGTTCTCGATGAAACGCGCATCGCGACGCCGCTGCCGGCCGTCGGCAAGCGCGATGGCCGCACTCGGTTTGCCAATCGCGACTGGCGCTGGACACTGGAAGTGAAGGCGACTGATGATCCCGAGATGCGCCGCCTGGATGTCCTCGTCTATGCCGGCGATTCTGTTGAGCCGAGCACGACCCTCACCGGTTTTGGCAGCCTGCAGCCCTCGCCATGATGTTCTTGAAGAAATCCGCAAGGAAAAACCAGCGCGGCTTCACCTTGATCGAGATTCTTGTCTCCCTGGTGATTTTCGCTGCGATGGCCGCGATCACTTGGGGCGCGCTGAGCCAGATCGCACGCGCGCGCAGCGCGTTGGCGAGCGAGCAGGATCGATTCGCCGCCGTGGTGCGGACAGTGAGCGATCTTGAGCGTGATCTGCGCCAGGCAATTTCGCGGCCGCTGCGTGGCAACTATGGCGAGCAGGTTCCCGCCGTGCTCGGCACCTCGGAGCGCATCGAACTGAGTCGGCTTGGCTTCGCCAATCCACGCGCCGAACCGCGCAGCAATATTGAACGCGTCATCTACGACCTCGATAACAAGCAGCTACGCCGTGGCCGCTACGCCGTGCTTGATCGAGCCGCAGGAAGCGTGGCGGAATGGCGCGACATGCTCGCCCAGGTCGAGGAATTTCGCCTGCGCTATCTCGATAGCGACGGATCCTGGCGCGACCAATGGCCGCCGCGTGATGGCTTACCTGAAACCTTGCCACGTGCGATCGAGGTGCGATTGCGCCTCGATGATTTCGGCGAGCTGCGCCGTGTCGTCGGATTGCCATCGACGATTCCATTGCAAGGTGTCGGTGCCAGTGGATCGCCGGAATCGCCAATCCTTCCTTCCGAGCCACTTCCGCCGATCGTGCCGAATGGAGCTCGACCATGAACGGTCCGCGCCGACAACGCGGTGTCGCTCTTTTGATCGCTCTGCTTGCGGTTGCTCTCGCAGTCATCCTGATCGCCTCCCTGCTCGATCGCGGCGAGCTTGCCTTTGCACGAACCCGCAATGCCTTGCGCGGCGAACAGGCCATCGCCTACTCGGAAGGCTTGGAGGCGTATGCGGCCCTGGTCTTGCAACGCGATAGCGCAGCCGATCCCGGTCTCGATACCTTCAGCGATTCCTGGGCCGTGCCGCTACCCCCGCAGGAGGTTCCAGGCGGGCGTATCAGCGCGCGCATGAGCGATCTGAACGGTTGCTTCAATCTCAATAATCTCGTCTCGAAACAACCGGATGTCTGGCGCAAGCGCCTGCGCAACCTGCTGGTTGCGCTTGAGCTCGATCCGTCCCTGAGCGGTGCGATCGTCGACTGGCTCGACAGAGATGGCAGTATCGATACCGAGGGCGGTGCCGAAGACAATGCGTATCTGGCCCAGCCGATTCCCTACCGCACGGCCAACCGCGTTTTTGCCCACATCTCCGAGCTGCGTCTGGTGCGCGGCATCACTGGCGACGCCTACGCGCGGCTCGCACCGGAAGTCTGTGCGTTGCCAGTCGGCACTTCTATCAATATGAACACGGCGTCGGCGGCTGTCCTGATGAGCCTCGATTCACGCATGACCGCCGTGCTCGCCGAACGCATTCGTCAGAACGGACAAGCGCGCTGGACCAGCGTCGAGTTGGCACTCGACGAAGTAAGCAAGCAAGGTGTTGATATCAAGCCGCAGGATCGGATCGGTCTTGGCGTTACCAGCAGCTATTTTCTCGCACGCGGTGAAATCACCCTCGACGGCGTGCCGTTCGGTTTTTCCAGCATCCTTGAGCGAGTCACCGGCAGCGCTCGCGGCGGCGTCCACGTCCTCTCGCGCAGCCGCGGCGGCGAGGATCTGCCAAGTACGGCGCTGGCCGATGCGCTTAAATCAAGACGCTGACCGATGGTGACCGCGGATGCTGCCACCCGCATCACTCGATGGCGCGACAGGGGCTGGCAGATGCGCCGCGCAACCAGCGAATGCTGTGGTCCAAACGCTCTCCATTGTGGCGTGATCGCTGCAAGGTTCATTTGCGTCGTGCGAAGATGGTCTTCCGATTGCCCTGAGTTGGATCGCCGCACGACATCGGCGAATCGGATTCAGGCTGTTTTGCCAGGAGCCTCCCATGGAAACGTCCACCCCGCCTCGCCCGTCCTGGAAATTCCAAGGCGCGCTCGCTGTCGTCCTCGCGCTCGTGCTGGTCGTCCTTGCCCTGATGTGGTGGTGGGATGCCGAGCCGGATTATTTCGATCCGATCAAGGTCACCCAACAGCGTGCGACGGCGAAGCAGCAAGCGGTTGTGGTGGGTTCGGCGACGACGAGTGCACTGATTCACAGTGTCGAAGTCATGCTCGACAAGCGCGGCGGCTATCTCAGCAATGACAAGTTGCCACCCGGCGTTCTGATGGACAACATCCCGAATTGGGAATTCGGCGTGGTCACCGCTTCGCGCGACCTGACCCGTGCCTTGCGCAACGAATTCAGTCGTTCGCAGACCCAGTCGGTCGAAGACAAGGATTTGAAGGAGGCCGAACCGTTGATCAGTTCGCCGAATGACCGCTGGCTGCTGCCGAGTTCGGAAAGTCAGTATCGCAAGGCAATGGAATATATCGACAGCTATGCGACGCGTCTGGCCGACAACAATCAGGACGATGCGCAGTTCTACGCGCGTGCCGACAACCTGGTGGATTTCCTTTCGGTGGTTTCGACGCGACTGGGCTCATTGTCGCAACGCCTCTCGGCCAGCGTCGGCCAGATGCGTATCGATACCGATCTTGCCAACGACCCGAACGCGCAGCAATCGACGCCCGCAGCCAGCTCGCGCATCGTCAAGACGCCATGGACGCAGATCGACGACAACTTCTACGAGGCGCGCGGCTATACCTGGGCGCTGCGCGAGCAACTGGAAGCGGTTCGTGTCGATTTCGGTTCGGTGCTGCGCGACAAGAACGCGATGATCAGCCTTGAACAGGTGATTCGCGAAATCGAGGAGGCACAAAAGCCCTTGAGCAGCCCAATGGTTCTCAATGGCTCGCCATTCGGATTCTTCGCCAACCACTCACTGGTTCTGGCGAACTACATCTCGCGTGCGAATGCCGCGGTGATCGAATTGCGCGAGTTGCTCAAGCGCGGTTAGTCTTTTGCCTTCGTCCTTCGTCCTTCGCGACTCGACGGAAGAATCCAAACATCATGTAGGAAGCGACTTCAGCCGCGATGCTCTGGTTGCAGAGGCAGGAGCATCGCGGCTGAAGCCGCTTCCCACAATAGCCTCGATTCTTCCGATTCTCGATTCTCGATACCCGATACCCGATACCCGATACCCGATACCCGATACCCGAATCCCGACCAACCGTGATTTTTTCCGCTGTGCTGCGAATCATGCAGACACACGGGCACAATCAGGCAGGCAAGGGGATGATGCAAACGATGGCATTCATGGCGGCGAAGACACGACGCGAGCGATTTGGCGAGCTGCTTGAACAGCATCGCAAAATCGTTTTCAAGGTCGCCAATACCTATGCGCGGCTGGCGGACGATCGCGCTGATCTGGCTCAGGAAATCAGTGCGCAGTTGTGGCGGGCATTTCCGGACTACGACGAAGCACGCTCGTTCTCGACCTGGATGTATCGAATCGCGCTGAATGTTGCGATCTCGCATCTGCGCAACGCGGAGCGACGCGAAACACATACCTTGCCGCTTGACGAATCTGCGCACGAAGGCGCCGTCGTTGTCGGCATCGCCGAGCCCGACGAGCGCGTGCGTGCATTGGAGGCATTCATGGTCCAGCTCGATCCGCTCAATCGCGCCTTGTTGCTGCTGGTCCTCGAAGAACGCAGCTATCGAGAGATCGCCGAGATCCTCGGCCTCAGCGAAACCAATGTGGCGACGCGCATCTCGCGCCTCAAGCAACGCATCCGCAACGACACTGCATTCAACGGGTAATCAGACATGGATACGACGATGGAATTTGACGATATGAAAGCCGCCTGGCAGACCCTTGATCGGCGCCTTGGGCAGCAGCACGCGCTGAACTTGCAGCTCTTTCGTGATTCGCGCGCAGACAAGGCGCGCAGCGGATTGCGACCGCTGTTCTGGGGCCAGATTGCGCAGATTTTTTTCGGGATGCTGATGATCCTCCTCGGTGTCTCGGTGTGGAGCAATCACGCTG
>JBDSPX010000109.1:0-2699 GCA_039930065.1 Dokdonella sp. | reverse complement strand
TGTGGCTTGCTCGTCGCTTTCGGCGTCTTGCACGAGATCGGCGCGCACTACCAATATTCTGATGTTCCCTACGAGCAATGGTTTTCGACCATCAGTGGCGGCCGTTCGCTCGATGCGATGCTCGGCTTCGAGCGCAACCAGTACGATCGCCTGGTGCATTTCATGTATGGATTGCTGATCACACCGGTGGCGGCGGAAGTGATCGCCGCGCGCGTGCGTTTGCGTGGTTTCTGGCTATTCCTCCTGCCAGTCACTTTCATGATGTCGCACGCGATGATTTACGAGCTGATCGAATGGTTCGCGGCCAGCGTGTTTGCCGATGATGTCGGTCAAGCCTATCTCGGCACGCAGGGCGATGTCTGGGATGCGCAGAAGGATATGTTCATGGCCACGATCGGGTCACTGATCGCGCAGCCGTTGTGGATGTGGCGGCGATCGCGATGACGGACGTGCGTCTACACCGCTGTTTCCCTGTATCGCGACTTCTCGGACTTGAAGCTTGAGCCAGCGTCGCGTATCACTGCAGATCCAGTATCCACGGTGATTGATCGATGCGATTGATTCTTGCGACGGCCATCTTGCTCGCGACCTCTGGCCTACATGCCGCAGAACGTCGCGCGATTACGCATGAAGATCTCTGGTTGATGCCGCGGGTCGGCACGCCGATGACGAGTCCAGACGGACTCAACGTGGCGTTCCCGATGCTCGAGCCTTCCTACGATAAAAAAGAACAAGTCGCGGATCTGTGGCTGGTACCCAGCGATGGCCACGAATCGCCAAGGCGCATCACCTCGGGCAAGGGTGGCGAGAGTGATCCGGCATGGAGCAATGACAGCCACCAGCTCGCTTTCGCGGCCAAGCGCGGCGATGACAAGCAGCCGCAGGTTTACATCATTGATTTGTTCCGCGGCGGTGAGGCGCAGCGTGCGACATCGATTTCCACCGGTGCGGCCGGTCCGCAGTTCTCACCCGATGGAGCGCGCATCCTGTTTCTCAGCGACGTTGATCCGAAGGCACTGAACGATGTAGACAGCGAACGTCTGGCCAAGGAAGAAAAAGACAAAAAATTCAACGCGCGTGTCTACACGTCGTATCCCATCCGCTACTGGGATAAATGGCTAGACGGCAAGCAGACTCACCTGTTTGTGCAGCGAGTCGGCGAGCAGACGTCGAAGGATCTGCTTGCCGGAAGCGCGCTGATCAAGCAGCGGGGCTTTGCGCTGGCCAAGGATTCTGCTCGATGGACGCCCGATGGCAAGTCGATTGTCTTTGCCGCGAGCCGCAATCGCGATCGTTTCGCATGGTCGTTCATCAACGACGATCTGTGGATGGTTTCAGCCACCGGCGGCGAGCCCAAGCGCCTGACCGGTACTGAAGCACTCGATGCGGGCGATTCGTGGGCGTCACCGCGCTTCAGTCGCGATGGCAAGACCTTGTTCGCGATCGTCGAACCGCGCACGGAAAATGTTTACAACGCGCGACGCCTCGGCCTGTTCGACTGGCCATCATTGCGTCAGCGCGGACGGATCCAGCTTCCGGACGCTCGAGAGATCGCTGACTACGATGTCAGTCCCGATGGTGCCAGCGTGATTCTGCTCGGCGAGGATGATGGACAGTTGAAGCTATTCCGCTCAGCGGCACACGCGGGTGAAGCCGAACTCGTCGGTGCGCCCGCACATGGACTATTTTCTGGTCTCAGCATCGGTGGAGCCCGTGCGCCGGTCTGGATTGCAAGCTATCAAAGCGCTACGGAGCCACCCGAGATCGTGCGCGTGAATCCGAATGGACGTGATTTCCAGCGCTTGTCTTCATTTACAAGGGCCAAGGTGGCCGCGTTGGATCTTTCGCCGGTCGAGGATTTCTCGTTTACCAATCAACGTGGTCAACGCATTCACAACATGATCGTGCGGCCGCCTGCGTTTGATCCGGCGAAGAAATATCCCTTGCTCGTGATGATGCACGGCGGCCCGTATTCGCAAATTTCCGATGCCTGGGTGTTGCGCTGGAACTATCATTTGCTTTCGGCCGATGGCTACGTGTTGCTGATGACCAACTTCGTCGGCTCGACCAATGAAGGCGAGAAATTCTCGCAGGCCATCCAGGGAGACCCGCTGAAGGGGCCGGCCGATGACATCAATCAGGCTGCCGATGAGGCTATCAAGCGCTATCCCTTTATCGATGCGAATCGCCAGTGTGCGACCGGTGCCAGCTACGGCGGGCACCTCGCGAACTGGCTGCAAGGAACAACGACACGTTATCGCTGCCTGATCAGTCATGCCGGCCTGGTCAATCTTGAATCGCAGTGGGGCACGAGCGACAGTTCGTTTGATCGCGAAATTTCTTCTGGTGGTCCTGTCTGGGAACAGGGCGCGATCTGGCGCGAACAAAACCCGATCCGCCTCGCGGCCAATTTCAAGACGCCGGTACTGGTCAGCTTCGGCGAACACGATTTCCGCGTGCCGCTCAACAATGGCCTGGAGTACTGGACTGCGCTGCAGCGTCAGAAAGTTGAAAGCAAGTTGATCATCTTTCCCGATGAGAACCACTGGATCATGAGCGGCGAGAACAGCCGCTTCTACTACGCTCAAGTATGCGATTGGTTGAAGCATTATCTGGCTTTGCCGCCGGCGACTGCTCGAGGTACGACGGCTACCGCGAAATAGAAACTAAAAAGGCCCCGCAATGCGGGGCCTTCTTTA
>JBDSPX010000108.1:0-4214 GCA_039930065.1 Dokdonella sp. | reverse complement strand
AGTCCGACACGACGGCGGCGCTGCCCCGTGCACGCATCGGTATCGAAGCGGCTCTCGTGCAGACTTTGTCGAGTCAAGTCGTAGAAGCCGATGCGATCTTGCAGCGGATCAAGCCGACGATTGATCGTTCGGGAGATCCCGACCTCTCGGTTGGTTGGCTCAATGCCGATGCGCTGAATGCAGTCGCGAGGAACGATATCGATCACGCTCAGCAGGTTTTCACGCAAGCATTCGCTTTGTCGCGCGCGAACGGAATCGCTGGTCGCCATGTGGCCTTGCAAGTCAATGCCGGGACGGCCCTGGTGCGACAGAAGCGATTTGTGGAAGCGGATCTGCAATGGCAACAGGCACTCGAAACCTTCGAGGCGCTCGGTGACCGACGCGGGCAGGCCACCTGCCTCGGCAATCTGGCGGCATCGTCCTCGGCCCAGGGACAACTCGAACGCAGCGTCGAACTCAACACGCGCGCGCTGGCCCTGTTTCGCGATCTGCATCTGTCCGGCCCGCAAGCGCGAACCGCCTACAACCTTGCTCTTGCAGCAACTCGCGATGGCAAGCTCGAACAAGCAAGCAGCTTTTTCAAGGAGGCCGGAGCCGCCTGGCAAGCCGATGGCCAGAATGATCTGGTGTTGCGTGCAGCCGTTGGCGAAGCCGATATTGCACTGACATCGGGCAATTCTGCAGCAGCTACGCAAGTGTTGGATGCGGTCACGAGTGTCGAGTCGGCATCGCCGCTCAGTCAATCACACTTGCTCGCGACGAAAGCCCAGATCGCACTGACGCAGGGCGATCTCGTAGAATCGCGTCGCCTTCATGAGCAGTCACTCGCACTGCGCAAGCAAGATGGCAACGAAGGCTGGATTGCCCTGAGCGAACTCGAACTTGAGCGCAATGATCTGCTCAACGATCATGATCCGCTTCGCGTGCAAGTCGCCGCGGAATCGCTCGCCCGTCGTTTCGCCGCGCTCGGTGAAGGCCGTGATGAGGCGCGCGCCTGGCTGCTGGTTGTCGATGCGCAATTGAGCCGGAATAATCGCAATGACGCGCGGCGCACTCTCGACAAGATCAAGACCGCGAACAAATCTTTCTCGGATCGTGCCTTGGCGTTCGATCTCGAATGGGCGCAGGCTTGGGTCAGCGATGCAGACGAGCGAGCATTGCGGTTGCGCGCGATCCAGCATCGCGCCCGTGAGGAAGGATATGTCGCGCAAGCATTGCGCGCAGACCAAGCCCTGGCCGCTCGTGCCTCAAGCGAATCCGGCGACAACACGAGCGCCGTGCCGGTTCCGCCCTATGCGAGGATGAGGGAATTCCATTAGGTATAGTAAATACAAAGTGCAAAATGCGTCATCAAAGACGCTGGTCAAAATTCAAGAAACGGCTGAGAAGTCGTGAGTATTCGCCGGACAATACGAGTTGACTGCGTGGCATATCTCGGGTCTTCGGCAAAGGGTCGGATTGAACACTGATGTGTTGCTGAAAATTGATATCGGCTTCGGACTTTCCAGATGAATGATTCCCAGGCCGATTGATTTCTGGATCGCAAGACCTGCCATTGCTTTCCGTTATCAACCACCCGGGTCATATGAGGATTTACTTCTCGAATTTGCCTGTCATCTCGAGAGCTATCCGCTGGAATTTCCCGCAGCGAGCGCCGAGGCGCCTTTAATTGACGGTCAGAACCGGCGCAAACCCACCGTACGGTGTACGAAAGTTCGTGGTTTGTCCTTGATACATTCTCGCCGCGTACGTCAACGCCTTGCCTTGATAGGCGTAGCAGCGAATGTCGACCTTGAGCGGCTTCGAGTCTGACGATGTTTGACGTTCACTGGGCCTCACGAGTTCCTGGGCAATGAACGTCCCGGCTGCTATTTCATCCCATACGCGACGGGTCAGCTTGTCGCCACGGAAGGCCGCTTTGCCGCCATATCCCGCAGCGGGTTTGAAAAAGAACTCGCTTCGGTGGCTCCAAAGGAATTCGCGATTTGTCGAGGTAACCCGTTGCGTGGCAGGTATGGATTTCGCGAGTACAGCAATGGCTTGAGGGCTCGCTCCGGCTTGCGCAAGGAACGCGCTATCGGAAAGCAAAATCAGATTTCGTTTGTCCGCATACATAGCGTGCGCATGAGGATTTGGCGACACCACCACGTCGCCCGCAACATAGGCCGCTCGAAGCAGGGAATTTCGGGATTCTTCCAAGGCAAAATCGGTGAGTCGGTTGTAGACCATATCCACCGCTTCATCGTGTAGCCGGAGTTGACCCCCGGTGTATTCCAGCGCATCCGGGGAACAAATCTCCGCGTGATATCCGTGCTTTTGAAACAGTGCCTGAAAAAGTAGAAACTCAGGGTACAGATATTGTTCGGTCGGCGAGTCATCAACAATCGCGATCGACTTCAAAGGCAACGGTCCGCGTTGCTGCTTCCATTCCGCCTCGATGACCATCATGACTTCAGCTTCGATGCTCGATAGGTCAGTGGTGGACTGCATATTCGAGGGCATGCAGATTCGTTGCGCACGCGCGAGCATGGAACTGAGCAGTACACCACCCGGGTTGGTATTGATCTCGATCAGATGCGCGCCGTCGGCTGTCAGATGAAAATCAAGACCCAGCAGGCCACCGAGCGAACCCGGATCCATCCTTGCGATCTCCGGCGCCCAGCCGATGACGGTCGACCGGTAGTCTGCCAGTGCTGTCACCTCCTCGATGGCGGCGATGACGGACCCAATCTGCTCGATGATCGAACGCGGCACATAGACAGGCATTGATGCGAACAAATGCGGGTGCGAAAGCGCCAGCGAGCCCTCAGTAGCGTCTCCTGGCAGAAGCCGTTCAAGTTCGCGTCGGAGCGATTCGGGATCCACCGAAACACAGAAACACGCTTCATTGAGCTGGTCGGCAGTCAACGGCTTGCGTGGCGCGCAGTCGACGTCACAACGATTGGGATCGGAAGACTCAGTCATGACGGCCGTTCGCACCTATCCAATGTCGCTTGGCCCTTAGCGTTTGTCTGCGCTGCCGTGAATGAAGCAACGCGGCGCAATGCGGTGTCGCGCGGCCGAATTCTCCCGTCAAAAGTTCATGCGCGTGAATCATTGGTTCGCGCCGTCTTTTTCTAGATCCTTGATCAAGGCTTTCATCTCCGCGATCTCGCGGACTTGCGCCTCGATGATGCCGTCAGCCAGTTTGCGCACGCGTGGATCGGAAATATGTGCCCGCTTGCTGGTCAGGATGGCGATCGAATGATGCGGAATCATGGCCCTCATGTAGGAAACATCGTCCACCGTCTCCTGACTCCGAACCAGCCAGAGGGCACCGGCGAACACAACCACGCTGACAACCAGGATAGCCGCGTTGTGCTTCTTGCTGTCATACATGCCGAGCATGAAAAGCAGCATGATCACGGCCATCGTCGCACCCATGACCAGCGCCATGTAGGCACGCGTTTCGCTGAAGAAAATGTGGTCGAACGCGTAGGTATTCAGATACATCAGGCCGAACATGACAATGGTCGATGTGGCAATCATGCAACCGAATCTAAGATACTTTGACACGGCAATGTTCCTCCCGGATTTCAAGCGGAGCTGAGACACTCGCGACCGCGATGCTTGTTGCATTCACGCAGAATTCTCCATCATGCAGATGGCGCATGACTGCATCGTGAGTCCGACAATTCGTGCACTACGCGTTCAGTGGACATTGAAACAACCGTCGCTCAACTTTCGCTCTTCGTACGTGACTTCGACAGACGCAATGCATTGGTGACTACCGACACCGAACTCAGGCTCATCGCCACGGCAGCAATCATCGGGCTCAGTAGCAAACCGAAAACCGGATACAGAACGCCTGCCGCGATCGGCACGCCGAGCGCGTTGTAGAGAAAGGCGAACGCGAGATTCTGTTTCATGTTGCGAACGGTCGCATTGGAGATAGTGCGTGCGCGAAGGATCGCGCCAAGATCACCTTTGACCAAGGTCACCTGTGCACTCGACATGGCCACGTCGGTACCGGTGCCCATGGCGATACCGATATTGGCCGCCGCCAAGGCCGGCGCATCGTTGATGCCGTCTCCGGCCATCGCGACCAGGTGCCCGTCTTTTTGCAGCGAACGCACGAGATCCGCCTTGTCCTTCGGACGCACGTTGCCGCGCACATCTTCAATACCCAAGGCCCGTCCCACGGCATCGGCGGTACGCTGCGCGTCACCCGAGGC
>JBDSPX010000107.1:0-16415 GCA_039930065.1 Dokdonella sp. | reverse complement strand
GCACTTGGCAAACGCGTGAGAAATTACGGGCTTTTCAGTCGCTCCGATCCCCGCCTGCGGAATCGCCGCAGTCACCCCTACTCCCGCAGTGAGGCTCACGCATGACTCGTGGCAAGCGTATCTACGTGCTCGATACCAACGTGTTGATGCACGATCCGACCTCGTTGTTCCGTTTCGAAGAGCACGATGTCTTCATCCCGATGACGGTCCTCGAAGAGCTCGATGCAGCGAAGAAGGGACAGTCAGAAGTCTCCCGCAATGCACGCCAGGTCAGTCGCTTCATCAACGAGCTGATCGAGAACAACAAGACACGAAAGATTGATGAAGGTCTCGATCTGCGACTGCCACAAGGCCTTCGCCTGAACCAGACCGCCGAGGTGGGCCGACTCTATTTTCAGACGCAGAAAGCGGAAATTGGCAATGGCAAGAAGCGCCAGCTGCCGGATAACCTGATCCTGGCCTCGGTTGTCGCGTTGCACGAGGCGCACCCGGAAGTGCCCGTCGTACTGGTGACCAAGGACATCAATCTACGCATCAAGGCGTCGATTGCCGACATCACCGCTGAAGACTATGAGAACGACCGTGCACTCGATGATTTCAGTCTGCTCTATGCAGGTCACAACGAATTGCCGGCGGATTTCTGGGAGCGCCATGCCGATCTTCGTTCCTGGTCCGAGCGCGGCCACACTTTTTACGAAGTGACGTTGAACCCCGACGATGACTGGCATCCGCATCAGTTCCTCTACCTTCCCGGCGAAAACGAAATCGAACTGCGCGTGCTGAGCCTGAGTGGCGGCAAGGCAATCCTGCAGATCGTCGATGACTATTTCGGCGGCTCGCATACGATATGGGGAATCCAGGCCAGAAATCGCGAGCAGAATTTCGCCCTCAACGCCTTGATGGATCCCGAGATCGATTTCGTCAGCCTTCTTGGCACGGCTGGAACGGGCAAGACCCTGCTTGCTCTGGCCGCGGGGCTCGCCCAGGTCATGGACCAGCAGCGCTATCGGGAAATCATCATGACCCGCGCCACGGTTTCGGTCGGCGACGACATCGGCTTCCTGCCCGGCACCGAAGAAGAAAAGATGACGCCATGGATGGGCGCCCTGACCGACAACCTCGAAGTGCTGACCTCACCACAAGAAGGCGGTGCTTGGGGACGCGCAGCGACCAACGACCTACTCGCCTCGAGGATCAAGATCCGCGCATTGAACTTCATGCGCGGACGAACATTTCTCAGCCGCTACGTGATCATTGACGAGGCACAAAACCTCACACCAAAACAAATGAAAACGTTGATTACGCGCGCGGGGCCGGGCACCAAGATCATCTGCCTCGGCAATGTCGAACAGATCGACACACCCTATTTGACCGAAACGACTTCAGGATTGACTTACGCCGTCGATCGTTTCAAAAACTGGGAGCATTCGGCACACCTGACCCTGCGTCGTGGCGAGCGTTCACGACTCGCTGATATTGCGTCAGAGGTGCTTTAAAAGCCGGGATTCGGGATTCGGACTATGGATTGGGAAATCTGAACGAGTAGCGAAGCTGACCCGGAGGGTCAGCCGCAGGAAGCGACGAATCAATCGGGATTCGTTTAGACCCCAGAAAATGGCGCCAGCCACGAGGCTCGATCTGCGAAGGAGTGGGTATACGGGTGGTTGCCTATCCGATGTTTTTTATGGATTCTTTAATAGTGCAGGAAGCAGCTCTAGCCGCTCACCTCTCCTTGGGGCGATGCCTGGATTTCAATCAACCACATGGCAGGAATTCGTTTCCCACGGCAACCGAACACTGGAGTTTAGAAAGCGGGAAAGCTGCCGGAAGCGGGCCCGTAGGTGGGCCCGTAGGTGGGCCGCAGAAAGCGACCAATCAATCCGGAACAGAGAAATAGCAAGCTTGATCTGCACTAGCCCAATCGAGCGCTGTATCAGCGAGAGCAAGCTCAATCGCAACGCTATTGTCGCAAACGGCAGAAGCGCCTGCCGTCGAGTCGATCAGAAACGCATTCCCCAAGCTGCCTGATATTCAATCTGGCTGCCGGTTGTGCGATCGCTTGAGCGATAGCTCGGAACGCCGAGGAAATAAGGTGCGCTTGAGTAGATCGCCTGCACACTCAGGGTGGCTTGCCTGCCCGTGCTTCGCGAGTAGGCAAACGCAACGGTGTGATCGGCCGGATTCGCATCGAGCGCGTTGCGCAGCAAAGCGGATGTCGGCGACGGCTGCTGGCGCGATGTGTAGCGCAATTCAACATTGCCGATCGTGTCATCACGCCACATCCAACCCGCCGAGTAGACGGTCAAATCCTGCCACGCAAAAACCGGACTCGCACCACTGCCAAGCAAGGCCAAAAAGCGGCGTGGCAGGGCTGGACTTGTAAACGGGGTCACGGCGCTATACCTGACGCGCTGCGCACCGACATCAAAACTCAATGCTGGCGTCAGCGCATAGCTCAGGCCCACGCTGGAACTTGAAGGGATATCGAACTGCCCGGGATCGGAATAGACGCCGCGCAGGGAGTTCAGCGCATCCATATTGACGCGTGATTGAAATGCGGCACTCCAGCTCAGACGACCAAGCAATGAATCACCGGCATCGAGACGCAAACCGGCGCCATACGAGGTTTCACCCGGAACCACCGACTGAACCGGCGCATCTTCATCCAATGCTGTCTCGCCCAGTCCCAAGCTTGCGAAACGCTGATACGCGAGGATCGCGGTCACCCCAAATGTGCCCGACGCGCCAAAATTGCTGACAAACGATGGCGCGACAACGGTCCGCTTCAATTTTCTGTCAGCAAGTTCGGCGCTGACATCAAGCTGTGGAGCAGAAAGCGCCTGCACGTGGTTGTCGACGACGGCATGAGCGATCGACAGATTCAAGCTACCGATCGATTGCCCACCAAGCGCACTGAGCGAAATCGCGAAGCCAGCCAGCGACTCGTTCGTGTCGGTGATCTGCGGCACGCTGCGAGAAATAGTCGGCGCCCAAGAAAAAGTCGGCGTTATGCTCGCGAGCGCGTAATTGCGCCAGCGCTGCGGCACGTTCGCGCCAGCGGAATAGGCAACAGGAGATTGACGCGACACCTGATCCGGTGTCGACGCGTCGGCCGAATGGAAAAGCGGGAGCGTCAGCAAAATACTGATCACTCCCCTTAAACCTGCGTTTGCTGCTGTTGGCCGCTGCATTGCCCTGTTGCTGCGGTGGGGGAAAGAGATTGTGTTACGTACAATGCGGATATTGGCGGAAAAGCAACAGCGGGTCAAGTACGCAACAACCTCTTTGGACCGCCTGTTTTTCAAGGCTTCGCAGGTATTTGAAAGCGATCTCGACGCACCTGCCCAGATTATCTGGCCAGTCAATTTGTTGCAAAAAACCAACGCTTGGCCGCTGCGGCCTGACGGCTAAATGCTTCAATCGCACCGATCATTGCCAAGCCAGGAGGCGGCTGCAGGAATTCAGACTGACCTTGGTCGCTTTGCGGCAGCCGGGCGCGATGACTTTCCAGAACAGCATTGATACCGAAGCACCTGGTAGCGATGGCATCGCTTGCTCAAGTCGTCGCCCGAGGCGACGAAGGCGGCGCATCGATCGAAAAGCACACCACTGCCGCAGTCGAATTTGACAATCACGCGCTGTCGCTGGCGTGGCGGACCGGTCGTTGCCAACGCGTTGTCCCGACGCTTGAGGCCGCCAGGCCAGGCTCGTCATCAGTAACAACGAGCCTCGCGATGGAATCAGACAACGCGCTCGATCAGGGCATCGGTAAAGCGGGTTGTCGAGCCGCTGCCGCCAAGATCCGGGGTCAGGCGATCACGCGCAGCGAGCGTGCCACGAATCGCATCACGCACGCGCTGCGCGTGATCCTCATGGCCCATATGACTGAGCATCTGGGCAGCGCCGAGCAACAGGGCGCAAGGGTTGGCGATGCCTTTTCCTGCGATATCGGGCGCCGAACCATGCACGGCCTCGAAGATTGCCGCCTCACTGCCGATATTCGCTCCGGGGGCAAGACCGAGCCCGCCTACGAGTCCGGCGCAAAGATCGGAAATGATGTCGCCAAACAAGTTGGTGGTGACGATTACATCGAATTGATGCGGGTTCATGACCAGCTGCATGCACGTGTTGTCGACGATCATTTCATTGAAGGCGATGTCGTCGTATTCCTTGGCGACATCGCGGGCAACCTTGAGGAACAGACCCGAGGTTGTCTTCATGATGTTGGCCTTGTGCACGGCCGTAACCTTCTTTCGACGCTGCTTGCGCGCCAACTCGAACGCGTAGCGCACGATGCGCTCGCAGCCGTGTCGCGAGTTGCGGATCAGCGATTGTGCATGTTCGCCATCCTCCGATAGCGTTTGTCCTTCGGAGCCATAGGCGCCCTCGGTGTTTTCGCGAACGGTGATGATGTCGATATTCTCGTAGCGCGCCTTGGTTCCGGGAAAGGTAATGGCGGGTCGTACGTTTGCATACAGATCGAACAGTTTGCGCAATTCGACGTTCAGTGAACTGAAGCCGCCACCAATCGGCGTCGTCAACGGCCCCTTCAAGGCGATCTTGTGGCGGCGGATCGCATCAATGGTCGATTGAGGCAAAAGCTCACCGCAGTTTTGCTGCGCCGCCACACCCGCCTCGACAAATTCATACTTCAGCCCGATTTTCAGGGCATCGAGAACACGCAACACCGAATCGACAATTTCCGGGCCGATACCATCACCACGAATGACCGCGATTGTTTGACTCATTTGTGTCTCAACTCCACGAAACTGGCTTGCCGAAGTCGGCAATGGGCGCGCATTATCCGAAAATGATGACGCATCGCACAACCAAGCGTATTCCGGGCCGGCTGATGGCATATCGATTTTTTATCTGCCTTGGCCTGTTGATCGCTCTTTTCAGCCCCTCTGTTGCGGCTGCGTACGGAGTCGAGGACAACGATATCCAGATGCGCCTCGCGAGCCCATCCAGCTATGCCGCACAGTCGTTGCCGGATCTCATCGTCGAGGGAACGTGGAGCAATTCGTGTCTGCCGAGCCTGGTTCATAGCCGCCTCGTTGATTCGCGCATCGATATCCAATTGCGTAGCGCTGCTGCCAAATGTGTCGACACACCAACGCCCTTTCAACTCAAGCTGAACCCGGCACGCGCAAGCGGTCAGAGCCAGATAGCGCTAGGCGTGTATGAGGTTCGTTTGTTCCTGCAAATCGGCAATGGGAACACCAATCTTGTCGCATTCCGTCTGCTCCGCTCAGGCGCAGATGAGCTGAGTTCACGGCCTGAAAGTGGCTTTTGGTGGTCGGTGTCAGGACCGGACAATTCAGCGGCCCTGGCTGGCAACGGATTGTCGATCGAACAGCAAGGCGAAAACCTGGCGGTGACGTGGCTGAGCTACGAAGCGGGAGCTCCTGTCTGGTATTTCGGCAGCACGAAAATGCCTGGGGCAATCGCGCGCATCGAGTTGATGCGCATGATCGGTGGCGGCGAACCGTTCTCCGGGCCAAACCAGACGCCCGCAGCCGAACCGGGCATCTCGCTCAACCTGCAGTTCGATTCGCCCTCGCATGCGCAGGCGTGGCTGGTTCGTCCGCAGTCACCCGACTTACGCGCCGTCGACGTTCAAACGATCTCCTTGCAGCATCTGCCATTTGAAAATGGCCATCCGGGTTCAAGCTGGCAAGGTCAGTGGGTGCTCGTGATTGGCGACGCGACTGAAGCGAGGATCATCGACTTGAGCAAGATCACGACGGCGGATGCGGAAAGCTTTCGCGTCTCCGATCGCCTCGGAAGCATTGCCCTGCAGTGTCGGCTCGACAGCATCGGCAAAAATCCGCTTCCAGGATTTTGCTCGTTGACCGATGGTGCACAAGTGATCGGCGATTTCGATCACGTCGGCCTCGATCGCCTTTCCGGCCTGACAGCCGAGGGCGAACGAATTCGACTTGTGCGCTTGCCAAAGTAGGATCAGGGTTCGGCGGATGCGACAATCTCCGCAAGCTTCCCACTACGATCCGCTGCAACCAGATCATCGAACCCGCCCACGTGGGTGCCGTTGACGAATATCTGCGGCACCGAACGACGCCCACCGGTTCGCGTCAGCATCTCCTCGCGGCGCTGCGGGTCGGTATCGACGCGGATCTCGCTGTAGTCGAAGCCTTTTTGCTTGAGTAGATTCTTCGCCGCCACGCAGTAGGGGCAGATGGCGGTGGTGTACATCTCGACTGAAACCATGCTTTCACTCCGATTTGATGCTGCACGTGTGCTGATGTGCTGAATCGAGAATGTGGCTTCTTGCTGCCGATTCAACCCCGCATCGATCAAAGCATACGCTGACAAAGTCGACATTGCCGCGGCATCACGCCCGCTTAAGGCGCAGAGCGTTAGACTAGGTCGGCAACTCGGAGAATCCCGCTTATGCTCAGGTTGAAATGGTTGCCCCTGCTGATGACTGCAATGATCACGGGACTTGCCGGTGCCGAAGAAAACGGCGTCCGTCTGCCGGATATTGGCAGCTCGGCGGCCAGCGCGATTTCGCCGCAGGAAATGAAGGACTACGGCGCATCGATGCTGCATGAGATGCGCGCTTACAACCTCGTTCTCGATGATCCGCTGATCAGCGACTACCTGCGTTCGCTCGGCTATCGACTGGTTTCGATGAGCGACCGCTCAGATCTCGAGTTCACCTTCTTTGTGGTTCGCAGCAACGAGATCAACGCGTTCGCCGCTCCGGGCGGCTACATCGGCGTCAATATTGGCTTGATGAATGCGATGGCCAGTGAAGATCAACTGGCTGCCGTGATCGCACATGAAATCGCTCACGTCACCCAGCAACATTTGTTGCGCGCCTTCGAAGATTCGCGCAAGAGCACCTTACCCATGGCGCTGGCCATGCTCGGTGCGCTGGTTGCAACCGCCGGTCGCAGTGACGATGCCAGCCAGGCTGTACTCATGAGTGGACTTTCGTTGATACAGCAGCGCGCGATCAATTTCACCCGCTACGACGAAATCGAAGCGGATCGGGTCGGTATTCAAACGCTCGCGCGCGCGGGCTTCGAACCGCTGGCCATGGCCGAAACGTTTGCGACCATGCAAAGGGTGATGCGTTCGAATGGCGTGGATGTTCCCGAATTTCTGCGTACCCATCCCGTCGATGTCAACCGGATTGCCGATGCAAAATCACGGGCTATAAAACTAGAGAAAGATCATGTTGCCCCGCTCCCTTCCATAGGCGTTGCAAGCTCGGAACCAATCGTTCCAGCCTTGCCATCCAGCACCTCCTCGACGCTGAATCTGGCCTTGCCAACCACATCATCGACGCCGATGGTCGACGACGCGCTGACCGGCACCAGTTATTTCGAACTGATGCGCGAACGTGCAAGAACGCAAAACGCCGATTCGGTCAACACGATCCTGCGCTATTACAGTGATGAACTGAAAGAGAGCCCAAAAGCCGATACGGTCGCCAACCGCTACGGTCATGCGCTCGCGTTGATCCGCGCGCGACAGCCTGAAAAGGCGATCGTCGAATTCGCCGACCTGATCGAGACCCAGCCGAGTAGTCCAGTTTTCCAACTCGGCATGGCGGAAGCGGAAGATCAGGCCGGGCACAAGGCCAAGGCGTTTGAGCGCTACCAGCGCCTGAGCACCAACCATCCGGGAAATCGCGCGATAGCGCTGGCTTACACCGATGCCTTGCTGGCCAAAGGCGATGTTAAATCCGGCACACGCGCACAGGACCTGCTGCGCCCGTTGCTTGCCCAATACAAGGAAGATCCCGATCTTCAGCGAAGCTTCGCGCGGGCCAATGAACTCGCTGGCGACAAGGTGCGCGCGACCGAGGCCTACGCGGAATGGGCCTTCCTCAATGGCCACGCCGAGGATGCCTTGAACCAGCTGAAAGCCTTGTCGAGCAAACAGGAGCTGACCTACTACCAGCGCGCACGCGTCGATGCGCGAATCACGGCGATGACTCCGATGGTTCTCCAGTTGCGCAAAAGCGAACGGCATACCAATGACAGCGATGGCAAGGACGGATTCGCGAATCCTGATCCGACCACATTGCACTGCCTCACGCGCTCCTGCCCGGATGTGTCATGGCGACGTAACATTGGCAGGTTGCAATAGAGTTGTCACAAGGAGACCATCGTGGTCTCCAAACCCCAAGAAGCCGTGCAAAAACGCGTACTGATCGTTGAAGATGAGCCGTCCATCCGTGACATGGTGGCATTCGCGTTGCGCAAGGCTGGCATGGAGGCGATCCACGCGGCCGATGCGCGCAGCGCGCAAACCGCGGTCGGTGACCAGATTCCGGACCTCATCCTGCTCGACTGGATGCTGCCTGGCATGAGTGGCATCGATCTCGCGCGCAGGTTTCGACGCGATGAGCTTACCCGCGATATCCCGATCATCATGTTGACCGCACGTGGCGAGGAAACCGATCGCGTCAACGGCCTCGACGCCGGGGTCGATGACTACGTGGTCAAACCATTTTCCGCGCGCGAACTGATTGCCAGGATTCGCGCTGTCATGCGGCGGACCCACGGTGAAGATACCGAAGGTGTCATCGAGATCGCCGGTCTGCGCATGGACAGCGCGGCGCACCGGGTGTTTGTCGGTGACCAGATCGTCGCGATCGGTCCAACCGAATACCGCCTGCTGCATTTCTTCATGACCCATGCCGAGCGCGTCTACTCGCGCAGCCAACTGCTCGATCATGTCTGGGGCGGCGGCGTCTATGTCGAAGAACGCACGGTTGATGTGCATATCCGGCGTCTGCGCATGACCCTGACACCTTATGCCATGGATACTTACGTGCAGACTGTTCGCGGCTCAGGCTACCGATTCTCCTCAAGCGTGTGAAAAAGCATGCAGGGCACCGGCGTACCCAGCTGTTCGGGATGCTGCGCGCATTTCGAAACGCCGCTATGGCCTTGCCGGATGCACTGGTCGTGGTCGGTGGAGACGATCGCATCCGTTGGTTCAACACGGCTGCTGGCAGCATGCTCAAGCTTGACCATCCGGCGGATCTCGATAGGTCACTGGCCGATGCGATTGCCATTCCGGGCCTTTCCGATTGGATAGAATCCGGCGCTACCGAACCACTTGCCGATGTCGGCGCGCCCGGGAATAACGAATTGCAGCTCAGCCTTCGCCTGATTCCATATGCCGAGGATCACGCCCTGCTGCTCGCGCGCGACGTGAGTCAGTTGCTGCGTCTGGAAAAAATGCGTCGCGACTTCGTCGCCAATGTCTCGCATGAATTGCGCACGCCACTGACGGTCGTGCACGGTTATCTCGATCTCATCGAACCCGAGCAAATCCCGGAATTTGAATCAATCCTGCGTGAACTTCGCAGCCAATCACGGCGCATGACTCAAATCGTCGAGGATCTATTGACCTTGTCGCGCCTCGATGCCGAAGAAGCACTGCCGAAATCGAGAGTCGCGATGGGTCCATTGGTCAGGTCGCTGCAACGCGATGCGGAGGGCCTGAGTCGGGGCCGACACACGATCCGCGCGAAAATCGACAGCGTGCATGACTTGCGAGGATCATCGAAAGACCTTTACAGCGCGTTTTCCAACCTGGTCAGCAACGCGGTTCGGTACACGCCTACCGGGGGGCGCATCGACATCCTCTGGTCCAGCGATGAAAATGGCGGCAGGCTCAGCGTGGTCGATACCGGTCATGGCATTTCCGCACAGCACCTTCCGCGCCTGACCGAGCGCTTCTATCGGGTTTCGACCAGCCGCTCACGCGATTCCGGCGGCACCGGATTGGGCCTGTCGATCGTCAAGCATGTCTTGCAGTTGCATGATGCTCATCTGGAAATTTTGAGCGAAGCTGGCGTCGGCAGCACGTTCAGCTGCATATTCGGTGTCGATCAACTTCTGCTGCCCGAAATTGAGTCCGAGGATTCCTGAGTGAACTCCATTAATAGTGAGAACGCGCATCCTCGCGTTTCCGTGGTGTCGTCGCTGGACGCGGATGCGACTACGCCGGATGCCGAAGCAAAAACCGGCAAGTTTGACGATCCCGCGCTCTATCTCAACCGCGAACTCGCGCAGATCGAGTTCAACTCAAGAGTCATGGCGCAGGCGGAGGATCCGCGCAATCCCTTGCTCGAACGCCTCCGCTTCATGTGCATTTCCTGCACCAATCTCGACGAATTTTTTGAAGTTCGTGTCGCCGTACTGAAGCACCATCATGCGTTCGGCGAAGGCCAGCCACGCGCCGACGCGATGTCGATCACCGAAATCCTCGGGCTGATTCGGGAACGCACCCTGGTTCTGGTAAAGAAGCAGTACGCGTTCTGGAATGAAACCTTGCTTCCCGAACTGAAGCGCGAAGGCATCGAATTCCTTACCCGCGAGCGTTGGACGATCAAGCAGAAGCGCTGGCTTCAAGGCTACTTCCGCAACGAAACCTTGCCCGTTCTGTCGCCGCTGGGTCTTGATCCGGCGCATCCGTTCCCGCGAATTCTCAACAAGAGCCTGACCCTTGCGATCGTCCTTGCAGGCCGCGATGCGTTTGGTCGTGAAGGGCATATGGCGTTGTTGCGCGCACCGCGTTCACTGCCGCGCATCATTCGCCTGCCCGATGAAGTTTCCGAAGGGTGCACGGCATTCGTGTTTCTATCCGATCTGTTGCATGAGTTCATGGATGAGTTGTTCCCGGGCATGCAAGTCAAGGGCTCCTACCAGTTCCGCGTCACCCGCAACAGCGAGCTCTTTGTCGATGAGGAAGAGGTCGAGAATCTCGCTCTTGCCCTGCGCGATGAATTGCGTGGCCGCGGTTACGCCAAAGCCGTGCGCCTTGAGGTCGGGGCCAATTGCCCACGTGCGATCACCAGCTTGCTTGAACAGAATTTCGAGCTCAGCGATCAGGATGTCTATCTCTGCGAGGGGCCGGTCAATGTCAGTCGAAGTATCGCGATCTACGACCAGATTGATCGGCCCGATCTGAAGTTTCCGCTGTTCGCACAACGCGTGCATCCGGCACTCGTCGAAGGACAGAACCTGTTTGCCGCGATCCGTGAACGCGACATCCTCTTGCATCATCCGTTCGAGTCGTTTGCAACGGTGAGCGAACTGGTCAAGCAGGCCAGCATCGACCCCGACGTGCTCGCAATCAAGCAAACGCTCTATCGCGCAGGCAACAATTCACAGCTGGTTGATCACCTGATCGAGGCGGCTCGACATGGCAAGGATGTCACCGTCGTCGTCGAGTTGCGCGCACGCTTCGATGAAGAAGCGAACTTGCGCGTGGCCAATCGTCTGCAGGAGGCCGGTGTGCAGGTTGTCTATGGCGTCGTCGGCTACAAGACCCACGCCAAGATGTTGCTGATCGTGCGTCGCGAAGCGGCAGGGCTGCGTCGCTATGTGCATCTTTCCACAGGAAACTACCATCAGGTCACCTCGCGCATTTACACGGATTTCGGTCTGATGACGGCGCATCCCGAAATTGGCGAAGATGCACATCTGCTGTTCCTGCAACTGTCCGGACTTGGCCCGATCATCCAGCTCAAGCATCTGCTGCATTCACCGTTCACCCTGCACAAGGGACTGATGGCCAAGATCGAACGCGAGACCACTCACGCCAAAGCCGGCCGCAAGGCGCGGATCATCGCCAAGATCAATGCACTCAACGAACCTGCCGTAATCAAGACGCTGTATGCCGCTTCGTGCGCTGGCGTGGAAATCGATCTGATCGTGCGTGGCGCTTGCACGCTTCGCCCGGGCATTCCAGGGGTATCTGAAAATATCCGCGTGCGTTCGATTGTCGGCCGCTTTCTTGAGCACAGCCGCGTCTACTGGTTCCAGAACGATGACAAACCGGAGATTTATTGCTCGAGTGCGGATTGGCTTGATCGCAATCTGCTGCGCCGCGTCGAGACTTGCTTCCCGATCCTCGACAAGCGTCTGGCCAAACGCGTTTTCAAGGAATCGCTGGAGAATTATCTCGCCGACAATACTCAGGCGTGGTTGCTCAAACCCGATGGTAGCTATGCGCGTGTACAAGCAGGCGAGGACCCGCCACACTCGGCGCAATTGACCTTGCTGGCCAAGCTCTGCCCGTGAAGCCCGTTGACCTGCCAGACGAGATCCGTGAGGGCGACCTGATTGCCGCGGCGGATATCGGCTCGAACAGTTTTCACCTCGTCGTCGCCCGCTATACGCATGGCGAAATGCGTGTGATTGATCGTTTGCGCGAAAGTGTTCGCCTGTCGGCTGGCTTGCGCAAGGATGGCACCCTGACTCGCGAGCGTCGCGATGTAGCGTTCAAATGCCTCGCCCGTTTTGGCCAGCGTCTGGCTGGCTTCCAACCGGGTCGCGTGCGTGCAGTCGCCACCAACGCGGTGCGTCAGCTCAGTCATCCACAAGCGTTTCTGTTGCCGGCCGAAACCGCACTCGGCCATCCGATTGAAGTCGTCTCGGGGCGCGAAGAAGCACGTCTGATCTATCAAGGTGTTGCCCGTGGTCTGCCTTCGAGCGACGCGAAACGTCTGGTCGTCGATATTGGCGGCGGCAGCACCGAATTCATCATTGGACGCGGCTACGAAGCACTCGAACGTGAGAGCCTGCAAGTCGGCTGCATTGCCAGCAGCCTGCGCTTTTTCGAGGACGGCAAGATCACTCCCCGGCGCTGGAAACAGGCGCAAACCGAGATCGCAGTTGAATTGCAACAATTCGGCGCGCACTACCGCGAGCGAGGCTGGAGTGAGGCGATCGGATCGTCCGGAACCATGAAGGCGATTGGCGGCATCGTGCAGGCCAATGGTTGGTCGGATCAAGGCATCACCGCGGAATCACTCAACTCGTTGCGCGAAGCGTTGCTCCTGGCGGGCGACAGCGCTCGCTTGAGCCTGCCCGGACTGGCTAGCGATCGGGTCAATGTGATCGCGGGCGGCGTAGCCATTCTCGCAGCGATCTTCACGACCTTCGGTTTGCAGCAGATGAACGTCTGCGAGACCGCCATGCGCGAAGGACTGCTCTACGACATGCTCGGTCGCGCGCTGCACACAGATTCCCGCAATACCAGCATCAGCGCCCTTGCCGAGCGTTATGGCGTCGACGAGGTTCAAGCAGCTCGCGTTGCGGAAACCGCGATGAAGCTTTTTGCGCAGGCGGCCACTACTTGGAAACTCGATGCGCAAGCACAGGAAGCGCTCGGTTGGTGTGCGCACATCCACGAGATCGGGCTGGCCATCGCACATAGCCAACATCAGGCGCATGGCGCCTATATCATCGCGAATTCGGATCTCGCTGGCTTCAGCCGTCAGGAGCAGCAACAACTGGCGGCAATCTTGCGCTCGCATCGACGCAAACCCGACGCGGATGGCATGCGCGGACTTCCGCCGCGCATGCAACCGACCACGCAACGCCTGACCACACTGCTACGACTCGCCGTGCTTCTCCATCGCGCCCGAAGCGAGGAGGCACTTCCGCCGATGCGCCTGGCCGTTTCCGAAAACCTGATCACGCTCGAACTGCCCTCCGCGTGGCTGGAAAGTCATCCGCTGACGCGTATCGATTTGGAGCAGGAGCGCGACTACCTCAAGCAGATCGACATCAAGCTCGTGGTTGCGAAATCGGGCAAGAGTGCGGCGCTCGCATGAAAAGTTGTACACCGCCAGTCATCCTTTGAAACTTTCCGCCTGCGCGGACACTCATTGTGCAGCCCCTGACGCAACGAGGAATGGTTTTATGAAGAACTGGCTGAAGAACAATCGCGGCGTGCTGGTTTTCATCCTCTGCCTGGGCTTGTTCCGCACTGCCATCGCTGACTGGAACCCCGTGCCTACCGGCTCGATGCGCCCAACGATTCTCGAAGGGGATGTCGTGCTCGTGAACCGGCTCGCCTATGACCTCAAACTGCCATTGACCGATATCTCCCTGGCCCATCTCGGTGATCCAGAGCGTGGTGACATCGTCACTTTCAGCTCACCGAAGGACGGCACGCGGCTGATCAAGCGCCTGGTCGCGCTACCCGGTGATACGGTCGAGTTGCGTGACAACCGTCTTTTCATCAACCAGTTGCCGGCCGCCTACTCGGATGCCAGCGAGGTGCGCGAACCAATCGGACTCGGTCGCTTTGTCGATGCGACCCGAGTGATCGAAACCTTCGATGGCAGCGATCGGTCGGTACAGTTTCTTCCGATCCTCGATGCCAAGAGCAATTTCGGCCCTGTCGTCGTCCCACCCGACCAGTTTTTCATGATGGGCGACAACCGCGACAACAGCGAAGACTCACGCTACATCGGTTTCGTCCCGCGACGCCTGATCATCGGTCGAGCGGGACATATCCTTGTTTCTGCTGATATCAAGCACAACTGGCACCCTCGTTTCGAGCGCACCGCAAGTCCCCTCAAATAGCAGCAGCGCAACTCTTCTGGCTGCACGAGGGAGATATTTCAGTTGGCGGCACTTCCGCGCGGAAAACGTCTTTTTCCAACGATCACATTCGTTTGATCGCTACTTGTGGAAACCTGGCTTGCCAACCTGCTCAGGCGTCTGCGCAACGCGAAGAATCTTCGAAGTGTCGTATCCATAGTTGCGCATCTTTTCAATCAGCTCGGCGTAAAGCGCATCAGACATCATTGGATCGCGAGAGAAAATCCAGGCAAGCTTTCGGTTGGGTTGACCGATCAAGGCCCACGAGTAATCGTCGGCCACATCAAAAATCAGATAATCGGCTTTGAAGATGCCGAAAAAGCGGATCCGCCAATAGGCGTTCGAAGACCCGGGCTGAACCAAGCCCACCGACGTCAGAGTCTTGACCTTGTCGCTTGCGTCAAACGATTTTCGGTATCGGTAGACGGTGTCGACATTGCCCTTCTCGTTCAGTGAATACACATCCTCACTGGCAACATCGCCACGCTCTCCAAAGTAGTCGACGCGACCAATCACGTGCCAGGCACCCATGAAGCGCGGCAAGTCGATCGATGCATTTGACGTGAGTTTCGGCTTTACGTCAGAGGCGCTGGCGCACGCCGCAATCAACAGGGTCGCCATGATCATGAACGCGAGTTTCAGTCGACTTCTCATTGCAAGCTCTCATTTGTCAATGGATCGCCCATTCTCCGCGTACTCGCATGAAGCTTCGGCAACCGCCAACGATGTGAAAATCCACACTGGCATCCTCGCCGCACCCACGCTAACCTCGCGCGCCTATGACTGATCCCATCCGCAATGACTTCACCCTCGAACCCGCAGACGGCGAGCGCCTGTCCAACCTGGTCGGGCCCCTCGACGAACACCTGCGTCAGATTGCGCTACGTCTCGGTGTCGAAATCGCCAATCGCGGGAACATATTTCGCGTTCTCGGCGACGAGCGGTCGGCTCAATTGGCCAGCCGCGTACTGCGCGACCTTTACGCCTTGACCGAAACCGAAATTCTCAGCGCAGCGCAGATCAATCTGCATTTGCAGGAATCCGGCATCGAGACCATCGCCTTGGAAGCGGCAGAAAGCGTCCAGGAAGTTGCGGTCAAGGTCAAACGCGGACTGGTCCGCGGACGCGGTCCGAATCAGGCCCGCTACTTGCAAGCGATCGCCAGCCACGACATCAATTTCGGCATTGGCCCCGCTGGAACCGGCAAGACCTATCTGGCCGTCGCGATGGCCGTCGATGCACTCAATGACAATCGTGCGCAGCGTGTTGTGCTTGTGCGTCCGGCGGTCGAAGCAGGAGAAAAACTCGGGTTTCTTCCCGGGGATTTGACCCAGAAGGTAGATCCGTATTTGCGCCCACTCTACGACGCGCTCTACGAGATGCTCGGCATCGAGCGCGTTTCCAAGCTGATCGAGCGCAACGTGATCGAGATCGCCCCGCTCGCCTACATGCGCGGCCGCACACTGAACGACTCGTTTGTCATTCTCGATGAAGCACAGAACACAACCGTCGAACAGATGAAGATGTTCCTGACCCGTATTGGCTTCGGCTCGATTGCCGTGGTCACCGGCGACGTCACCCAGACTGATCTTCCACGCCACATCAAATCGGGACTGCGTGATGCGATCGACGTGCTGCGCAACGTCGAGGGCATCAGCTTCACCTTCTTCGACTCCAAGGACGTCGTGCGCCATCCACTCGTGCAGCGCATCGTTCGCGCGTATGAGGCACGCGAAGACGAACTGGAGAGGGCAAAGGCGGAGCAGACGAAGTGAATGCAGCTTGCGTGCGTGAGATATTCTTCACCGCCTTGCTGCTTCCATCCGTGGTCTGCGCACAAAGTCTCAGCGGCCCGGAAAGTATCGAATACCACGCGCGACTCAATCGAACTCTGATCAGCAATACCGACAGCGGAACCATACTCGCGCGGGCGGCCGACGGCACGTTGAGTCAGTTTACTGCCGACCCGACGTCTCCCTACGGAATCGAGTTGCTGGCTGGCACCTTGTTTGTTCTCGATTCCGG